>NZ_JBMDJT010000020.1:0-44719 GCF_057809335.1 Microbacterium sp. FG3
CCGTCGCCGGCGATCGGCTGCGTGCCACTGCCGGACTCCGACGAGCCACCGCCGCCACCGGGCTGCGTGATCGAACCGCCGACACTCACACTTGAACCGTCGTTCGTCGGTGGTGGGCACGACATCGTCGGGATCACCGCGCCGCAGTTCACCCCCGCCGCCGACGCACTCACCGCTCCGAGCCACACGAGCACGATCGCGAGCGGAAGTGCCGCGATCAACCGTCGGAGGTGCATTCCAAGCCTCCGCTTCGCCCCGTCATCGCTGCGACAGCGAGCCGCGTAGACGTTGTCGGAGCGGGAACGACCTCGACTCGCACCGCTTGCACATCACCGCGATCCGCGGCGATCAACGACTCGCCCGATTCGTCCAGCACCTCAACGTCGGCAACGTTGAGACAGACATCAAGAGAGGCTGTTGCATCGGCGGGATCAGCCTCGACGAGTTCCACGTCGTCGACGACCGCCTCGCCCGTGCGAGTCAGCCCCTGCGCGTGTCCAGTGGTCATCTCTTCTCGCGTTGCCGACAGTGCGTCGTCGACGAGCCACTCGTACACCGGCTCGGCCGTATCCGGATCACTCAGATCGACCTCGTTCGCCGCCTTCACGTACGCCCGGTACGTCTCCTCCGCGGCCGCGAACAGCTCCTCCTCGCTCGCGAACCCGGTCGGCGTCGGCGCCGGCTCGGGCGCGGCGGCGCACCCGGCCAGCGCGAGGGCAAGGCCGAGGGTCAGGGCTGCGGCGAACGGCGGACGCGACATGCCACACACGGTAGCGAGACGCCGCGAGTCTCGCAGGGACTGTCCACAGCCATTAGCGTGACGGCATGACGTTCAACGAGAACGCGGATGTCGGCGGCAACAAGGCGCGGCGGCGCGGACGGGGCGCGGCCATCGCGGGCGGCGGCACGCTCGGCCTCGGCGTGATCGCCGTGCTGCTCATCCAGGCGTTCACGGGGCAGGATCTCGGCGGGCTACTCGGCTTCGCCGACGGCGCCGGCGAAGGGCAGGGATCGGGCGGATCGTCCGTCATCGGAGACTGCGAGACGGGGCAGGACGCGAACGAGAACGACGACTGCCGGCTGGCGGCGGGATCGCTCGCGATCGACGAGTTCTGGTCCGAGACGCTCGAGGGCTATCGGGAGCCGCAGCTGATCATCGTCGACGGATCGACACCCACGCAGTGCGGCACCGCCTCGAACGCCACGGGGCCCTTCTACTGCCCACCCGAGGAGACGGTGTACGTCGATCCCACGTTCTTCGGCCTGCTGCGCGAGCGGTACGACGCCTCGGCGGGCTCTCTCGCGCAGCTGTACGTGCTGGCGCACGAGTACGGGCACCACGTGCAGAACCTCATCGGCGTCTTCGAGCAGTACCCGAACAACGGCACCGGACCGGACAGCAACGGGGTGCGCACCGAGCTGCAGGCGGACTGCTTCGCCGGGGCATGGGTGGCCGCGATGACGCAGCAGGAGGATGAGAACGGCGTGCCCTACCTGCAGCCGCCGACCGCGCAGCAGATCGCCGACGCGCTGGATGCCGCCGCGGCCGTCGGCGACGACCACATCCAGGAGCAGTCGGGCGGGTTCGTCAACCCGGAGAGCTGGACCCACGGATCCAGCGAGCAGCGGCAGCGCTGGTTCGACACCGGCCGCGCCGAGGGGGTGCAGGGCTGCGACACGTTCGCGGTGGCGGGGGATCAGCTCTGATCCGACCGGCCACGAAACGCGCTGTTGCGGTGGTCGCTTCATCTTCGGCCGCTTCGCGGCCTCAGTTCAGCAACCGCCGGGTGCGGGCGGCTCAGGCGGCGCAGTGCACGCACAGTGTCGCGCTGGGACGCGCCCTGAGCCGCTCGGCGGGGATGTCGCGCCCGCACCGCGCGCACACGCCGTAGCTTCCCGCGTCGAGGCGCGCGAGGGCGGCGTCGACCTCGGCCAGCTCGGACCGCGCCTGCGCGTCGAGTCCCTCCAGGCGTGACCATTCCTCGGCGAGCGTGCCGCCCTCCGGATCGTGCTCGTCGTCGGCTGTCGCGGCCGAGCGCGCATCCGCCATCGTCGCGCGCGCATCCTCCCGTCGCCGACGGCCGTCCAGCAGCTGCGCCCGACGCGCCTCGAGGACTGCCCGGAACTCTCCCGGATCGATCCCGCCCGGGCTCACGAGAACCCGCCCTCTCGGATCGCGCGCCGCACGAGCTCGAAGGCCGGATCCTGGAACGCGACGATCCGCGCCTCCTCGACGGCGCTGCCCGCTGCGGCGATCGTCGACACGGCCGCCTCGACCGCGTCCTCGAGCGGCCAGCCGTAGACACCGGCGCTGATGAGGGGGAACGCGACGGATCGGGCGCCGAGCTCGTCGGCGACCTCGAGCGCGCGGTTGTAGCACGAGACGAGCAGGCCGCGATCGCGCTCCCCGGCGGCGTGGTTCGGCCCGACCGTGTGGATCACCCACCGCGCGGGCAGCTCGCCCCCGGTCGTCCACCCCGCGTCGCCGGTGGCCAGGCCGTGGGGGAAGCGCGCGATGCAGTCGGCCAGGATCGCCGGTCCGCCGGCCCGATGGATCGCGCCGTCGACGCCGCCCCCGCCGCGCATCGCGTTGTTCGCCGCGTTGACGACGGCATCGACGTGCTGCTCGGTGATGTCGCCCCGCACCGCCACGATCCTGGTCATCCTTCCAGTGTGGACGATCCCTCCGACGTTGGATCGAGATACCCCTAGGGGGTACTATGAAGCGGAGACGACGACAAGGAGATCACATGGCTGTCGAACGCATCGAACTCGGCAAGAAGGACGCGGGCGCGACGGGTTGCGCCTGCTGCGCCGCCCCGGAGACCTCCACCGCCGCGCAGACGCGGTCGGGGGAGACCGAGACCATCCGCGTCGAGGGCATGACCTGCGGCCACTGCGTCTCGGCCGTGACGGAGGAGCTCTCGGCCCTCGGCGGCGTCGAGGGCGTCGACGTGGATCTGGTGGCGGGCGGCGTCTCGACCGTCACGATCCGCCGCTCCGCCCCGCTGGATCCCGCCGCGATCGACGCGGCCGTGAGCGAGGCCGGCTACTCCGTCGTCCGCTGATCCGCGCGGCGGCGCGGCGCCCTGGGGCAGAATGGCGCCGTGGAGACGGCCGCGGGCGACGAGCGGGAACTGAGGCTGCGGTACGCCGGCACCTGCGTGACCTGCGGTGAGGGCATCGCGAAGGGCGAGCGCGCCACCTACCTGCCGGCGGTTCGGAAGGTGCGGCACCTCGCCTGCGCGCCGTCGCAAACGGAGGTCGCATTCCCTGGACCCACGCCGGTGGAGGATCCGCCCGTCCACGCGGGCACGGCCGGCGCGTCCGCGCTGCGGGAGTTCGAGCGCCGGAGAGCGAAGGACGAGGCCCGCATCGCGGAGCAGAAGGCGAAGGTCGCCTCGGAATGGGGTACCGGGGTCATCGGACGGATCGCCGCGCTGCTCGCCGTGGACGCTCGCCCCCGCACCTCGACCACCGTCTGGTCCCAGGGTGCCGCGGGCGAGGCCCGGGTCGCCGAGAAGCTCGACGCGCTCGCCGAGGTGGGCGTCGCGTCGCTGCACGACCGCCGCATCCCCGGTTCGCGCGCGAACATCGACCACATCGCCGTCACGCCGTGGGGTGTCTGGATCGTCGATGCGAAGAGGTACGTCGGCAAGCGTGTGTCGAGCGACGTGGTCGGCGGGCTGTTCGGCTTCGGCGGGCGGCGGCGCCTTCTCGTCGGCGGTCGCGATCGCTCGCCCCTCCTCGACGGGATCGAGCGGCAGCTCGCGCTCGTGCGCGCGGTCGTCGGCGACGAGATCGACGTGACCGGGTGCCTCTGCTTCGTCGATGGCGAGTGGCCGCTGATCGGCGGCGACTTCGAGATCCGCGGCGTGCGGGTGTGCTGGCCTAATCGCCTCGCGAAGACGCTGCTGCGCACGTCGGAGCCGACGGTCGACGTCCCGCACGTCCACCGCCTGCTGGCCGCGGCGTTCCCTCCCGCCTGATCGCCGCCGAGTGGGCGCGAGACACCGCTTGACCTTGACGCTGCGTCAACCCCTAGCGTCGGAGGCATGAACGACGAGGAGTGGTCGATCCAGCAGGTGGCCCGGATCGCCGGAACCACCAGCCGCACGCTGCGTCACTACGGCGACATCGGGCTGCTTGCGCCGTCGCGCGTGGGCCACAACGGCTATCGCTACTACGACCGGGCCGCGCTCGTGCGCCTGCAGCGCATCCTGCTGCTGCGCGAGCTCGGACTCGGCCTGCCGCAGATCGCCGACGTGCTCGCCCGCGAGACGTCCGAGGCCGATGCGCTCGAGGCGCACCTGGCGTGGCTGCGGCAGGAGCAGGATCGGCTGGCGCGGCAGATCGCGTCGGTCGCGACCACGATCCGTGCGCTGAGAGGAGAGGAGCAGGTCATGGTGGAGAAGATGTTCGACGGGTTCGACCACACGCAGTACAAGGGCGAGGTGGAGAGCCGGTGGGGCGCCGCGGCGTACGCCGAGAGCGACCGCTGGTGGCGCTCGATGAGGGCCGACGAGAAGGCCGCCTGGCAGCGGAAGGTGGCCGACCTGGGACGCGACTGGATCGCCGCGGCCGAGAGCGGCGCGGCGCCCGACGGCCCCGAGGCGCAGGAGCTCGCGCAGCGTCACGTCGAGTGGCTCACGGGCATGCCGGGCACCCCGGCCGCCGATGGTAGCGACGTGAAGGGCTACGTCATCGGACTGGGCGAGATGTACGTCGTCGACCCGCGTTTCGGGGCGAACTACGCCACGAGCGAGGGCGGCACGGCGGGCGCCGAGTTCGTGCGCGACGCGCTGCGGATCTACGCCGAGGCGCACCTGTGATCCGGGCGCCGCGGCCGTAGCCTTGCCGCATGGCGCACGACGGCATCCTGGCGATGGGAGGCGACCTCCTCGCCCGCCTGCACGGCGGCGGGGAGGTCGCCTGGTCGGGGCCGCGGGCGTGGTGGGGCGGCCCGCTCGACGTCGAGGGACTCGCCCTCGGCGCGACCGACGCGGCGGCCCGCGCGCTCGCCGCGCTCATGGGCGAGACGGTGAGCGTCGACTCGGCCGGCGTCGCCGGCTGGTTCGGATCCTTTCCGCTGCTGCGGGTGGACGGGCGTGCGCTCACGGGTTTCGCCCCGCTGTCCGGCTTCTTCGAGGCCGGGGACGGCTGGGTGCGCACCCACGCCAACTACCCGCACCACGAGCGCGCGCTGCTCGCGGCGCTCGGCGCGCGCGACGGCGACGAGGCGCGCGTCGCGATGCGCGGTCTGCCGGCGCTCGAGATCGAGCGCGCCGCCTTTGAGGCGGGCGGGCTCGCGGTGGCCGTGCGCGAGCCGGGGGACTTCGCCGGGGGTGCGGAGGGGGAGTGGATCCGGCTCTCGCACCTCGGCGAGGGACGGCCCTTCGACCCCGCACCGGGGCCGCGCCCGCTCGCCGGGCTCCGCGTGCTCGACCTCACCCGCGTGCTCGCCGGCCCGTCCGCCACGCGGCTGCTCGGCGCGCTCGGCGCCGACGTGCTGCGGGTGGACCCGCTGCACCTGCCCGAGCCCCTCGACCAGCACCTCGACACGGGGTTCGCCAAGCGCTCGGCCGTCGCGGCCTTCGGCGAGGGCGTCGAGCGGCTGCTCGCCGACGCGCACGTCGTCGCGCTCGGCTACCGGATCGAGCGGCTCGCGCGGCACGGGATGGATCCCGAGAGCCTGCGGGAGCGGCATCCGCACCTGGCCGTCGTGTCCCTCGACGCGTGGGGCGACGCGCCGGGGTGGAGCGGCCGGCGCGGCTTCGACAGTCTCGTGCAGGCGGCCACGGGCATCGCCCGCGTGTACGGCCGCGACACCGGCGACGGCTGGCGGCCCGGCGCCCTGCCCGTGCAGGCGCTCGACATGGCCACGGGGCTCGGGATGGCGGCGGCCGCGATCGCGCTCGCCGCATCGGGCCGCGGGGGATGGGCGCACCTCTCGTTGCTCGGCGCCGCTCGCCGGCTGCTCGCCCTCGGCGCCGGGCCGCCCGATCCGGCCGCCCTCGACATCCCGCTGCGCACGACCGACAGCCCGTACGGGCGCCTCACGTACGCGCCGCCGCCCTTCCGCATCGCCGGTGAGGCCGTGGACTACGCATCTGCGCCGCAGCGGTACGGATCCGCCGGGCTCGCCTGGCTCTGAGGCGCCGGCGCCCGCTGGTCACACGTCGAGCTCGTCGCCCGGGTCGAGGTCGAAGAACTCGCCGCCGTGCTGCTCGGTCGCCCAGCGCAGGCGGTCGCGGTGCATCGTGCGCCCGACGACCGAGAGGGTCATGTCGTGCACGCCGAAGGCGCGGCGCGGCGCCACGGCGAGCACGAAGTCCATGGCGTCGCCGATGCGCAGCCACGGCGCCCCGAGCGGCGCGGCGAGCGTGTCGACCTCGACGCCCTCCGGCACGTGGAACGAGTCGCCGGGGTAGTAGAGGCGCTCGTTCACGAGCACGCCGAGGTTCTGCACCGGCGGCAGGCTCGAGTGGATCAGCGCGTGCGCGCCGCCGAAGAAGCGCAGCGTAAATGCGCCGGCGGTCACGACGTCGCCCGCCGAGACCACCTCGATGTCGTAGCCCGCCGCCGCATCGGCCACGCCCTGCGGCGCGTAGATCGGCACGCGGGGCGCGACCTGCGCGAGGTGGTCGAGCTGGGCCGGCGTCCAGTGATCCGGGTGCTCGTGCGTGATGACGACCGCCGCCAGATCGTGCAGCTCCGCGAGCGCGGTGGTGAAGCCGCCGGGATCGATGACGAGCGTGTCGCCGGCGTCCTGCAGACGGAGGGTGGCGTGTTCGTGCTTCGTGACGCGCATATCGCCATCCAATCACCGTCCGGCCCCGGCGACACGCGCGAGATGCGCGCGGGAGCCGCGCCGATTTGTCCGGCTCGCCGGACTCATGGCATACTCTTCTAGTTGCCCCGCTGAGGGAGCAACGCGAAAAACTCAAGAACGGCCCCATCGTATAGCGGCCTAGTACGCCGCCCTCTCACGGCGGTAACGCGGGTTCGAATCCCGCTGGGGTCACACTCGGAAGCCCCCGGTTCCTCGGAACCGGGGGCTTCCTCCGTCTCGGGGTCAGGCCTCCGCGTCGCGCGCGGCCGCCCGCGCCCGCCCGCGGCGCCGGATGAGCCACACGAGCAGCACGACGGCGGCGATCGGCACGAGCCACGGCAGCGCGAACCCGACGACGGCGACGAGGCCCCCGAGCGCCGCGACGAGCGCGTTCCACCCCGTCAGCATGCCGTCGAGGAAGGGCGAGCCGGGCTCGACGGGCGCCGGGGTGTCCTGTCGCACGAGCCACACCTGCAGCGTCGACATCGCCACGCGCCCCTCGACGTGCTCCAGCTCGGACTCGTACGCCTCCAGCTCGGACTGCCGCTGCGAGAGCTGGTTCTCCACCTCCAGCAGGTCGGCCACCGAGCCGGCCTCGGCCATGAGCTCGGTGAGCCGCGCGATCGACGCCTCCGCCGCCGCGACGCGGGCGCGAAGGTCCACGGCCTGGCCCGTCACGTCCTCGCGTGCGATGCTCGTGCGCAGCACCTCGCCGAGCCCGCCCAGATCCGCGATCGCGGCGTCCAGGCTGTCGCTCGGCACGCGCAGGGTGGCCGCGTCCGAGGACGACGGGGCGATCGTCGACGTCGACGCGTCGTCCGACGACGCCTCGGGCGCCGCGCTCACCGCGAGGTGCTGCACGTACCCGCCGTGCTCGGCGGCGAGTGCGCTCAGCGCCTCGGCCGCGTCGGCGGGGGAGGCGACCTCGACCGAGACCTCGGCCGTCACCGCGACCTCCCGATCCTCCTCGAGCGCACCGTCGCTGCCGGATCCGCCGGCCGCGGATCCGCCGGATGCCGCGTCCTCGGATCCCGCCTCGTCGGACGCCGCGCCGCCCGACGATCCGCCCCACACGCCGGTGCCGGGGGCCTCGACGCCGGGCACGGTCGGCCACGGCTCCCCGGCGATGCCGGGCTCGGCGACCCCCGAGGCGTCGCTCTCGCTGATCGACGCGCCGCGCACGCCGTTCAGGATCGCGGGGGAGGCGACGGCGGCGACGACGACGAGGCTCGCGGCGATCGCCGCGCCGCCCCACGCCCGCCGCCGGCGCCGCCGACGGCGGGCGAGCTCGAGCCGGCGGTCGGCCGCGATCGTGGCGAACACGGCGTCCTCGACGCGCGCGATCGCCTCGTCGCCCATCTCCGGAAGCCCGCCCGGCGCGGCGGCGTCGGCGTCCGTGCGCTCCGCGCCGCCGTCCGGCGCGCCCCCGCGCGGTGCGTCCTCGTGCTCCGACGACGTCATGACATCTCCTCTCCGGCGACGATCCGCAGCCGGCTCCGGATGCGGGAGAGACGGTTGCGCACGGCGCCGTGCCCCACGCCGACGCGCTCCGCGGCCTCGGCGTACGGCAGCCCCTCCGCCACGCACAGGCGCAGGATCTCGCGGTCGACGCCGCTCATGCCGGCCAGCTCACGCAGCACGGCCTCCAGCGTCGTCGCGGCGATCACCTGCCGCTCCACGTCCGTGGGCGCCGCGATCCCCTCGGCGTGCTCCGCACCCACGACGTGCGCGCGCTCGCGCAGGCGGGAGCGGATCCGGTTCGCGGCCGTGTGCCGGCAGATCGCTGCGAGCCACGGAAGCAGCGAGTCGCCCGCGAGGGCGAGCCCGCCGAGCTTGCGCCACGCGACGACGAACGTCTCCTGCACGGCGTCCTCGGCGTCCGGCCGCGTGCCGAGCAGCCCGTGCGCGATCCAGTAGACCGCGCGCGCGTGCCGGCGGTACAGCGCGCGGAACGCGGGCTCGCTCCCGGCGGCCGCGCGGGTCACCAGTGCCGCGTCCTCCTCGTCCTCGTGCATGCCTCCGCCTGTCGTCGGGTGAGGGAATCGTCTCTCACCCTGTCAGTGTCCGCGGGGGACCGATCGTCTCGGATCCATCACGACGTGTCCCGCCGATGCGTCGCGCACCGCCGCACGAGAGCCCGCCGGACGCCCCGGGACGCGACGGCGCCGGAGCGCGGCGCGGTACCCTGGAGGAGCGAGAGGGAGTATCCCGTCATCGCGCATCCGTCATCACGAGCTCCGACGACGCGGCTCCGGGTGCGCACCGCGCCTGCGCGGGGGAGAGACTTTCGAGATCCCACACGTCTCCGAAAGGCTCCCGCCGTTGGACATCCCCATCTGGTTCGAGGTCGGCTCGCTCGTCGTGCTCGTCCTCATTCTCGTCGCCGATCTGCTGATCATCCTGAAGCGTCCCCACATCCCCTCCACGAGGGAGTCCACGCTGTGGGTGGTCTTCTACATCACCCTCGCCCTCGTCTTCGCGGGGGTGCTGTGGCTGGTCGTCGACGCGCAGCACGCCGGTGAATTCGTCGTCGGCTGGCTCACGGAATACAGCCTCTCGATCGACAACCTCTTCGTGTTCGTGCTGATCATGGCCCAGTTCTCGGTGCCGCGGCGCTATCAGCAGGAGGTGCTGATGGTGGGCATCATCATCGCCCTCGTGCTGCGCGCGGCCTTCATCCTGCTGGGCGCCGCCGCGATCGAGAACTGGAGCTGGATCTTCTACCTCTTCGGCGCCTTCCTCGTCTTCACGGCCATCCGCCAGGCGCTGCCGGAGAAGCACGAGGGCGACGCGCAGACCGAGAGTTTCATCGTCCGGACGATCCGCCGGTTCGTGAACATCAGCGACGAGTACGACGGCGCGAAGCTGACGACCGTCGTCGACGGCAAGAAGATCCTCACGCCCATGCTCATCGTGTTCGTCTCGATCGGCGTGACCGACCTCATGTTCGCGATCGACTCGATCCCGGCCATCTACGGCATCACGCAGGTGCCGTTCCTCGTCTTCGCCGCCAACCTGTTCGCGCTCATGGGCCTGCGCCAGCTGTACTTCCTGCTGGGCGACCTGCTCGAGAAGCTGCGCTACCTGCACTTCGGTGTGGCGTTCATCCTCGCGTTCATCGGCGTGAAGCTGTTCTTCCACGCGCTGCACGTCAACGAGCTGCCCTTCATCAACGGCGGGCATCACGTGGAGTGGGCGCCGGAGATCAACAACTGGATGTCGCTGGGCGTGATCATCGGATCGATGGCCGTCGCGACGATCGCGAGCCTCCTGGCCGACGCGCGCGACAAGCGCAAGGCGGCCGCCCGCACCGCGGGCGACGAGAGCGCGCTCCCGTCCGAGGCGCGCGCGCACGGCGACGAGCGCTGATCGATCCGATCAACGAAGGCGGGATCCTGCTCATCGAGCGGGGTCCCGCCTACGCTTTCGCTGGGCACAATGTGCGCGAAACGCGAGTCGGCGTTGCAGAGTGCTAGGGTGTTCGCATGCGCGCGGTGCTCCTCCTTAGTCGCCGCGACGAGCCCTCGTCCTAGGGCCAGGCTCGTCGCGGAGTCACGTGATGCGCCCGACCCGCCGACGAGACCTGGAACCGACATGACTTCACCCGCGACCCCCGCGATCCCCGAGAACCCCCGCACGCTGGCCGAGAAGGTCTGGGACGCCCACCTGGTGTCCAAGGGAGAGAACGGGCAGCCCGACCTCCTCTACATCGACCTGCACCTCGTGCACGAGGTCACGAGCCCGCAGGCCTTCGACGGGCTGCGGGCCGAGGGCCGCCCCGTGCGCCGCCCCGACCTGACGATCGCCACGGAAGACCACAACACCCCGACGCTCGCGATCGACAAGCCCATCGCCGACCTCACGAGCCGCACCCAGATCGAGACCCTGCGCCGCAACGCCGCCGAGTTCGGCATCCGGCTGCACTCGCTGGGCGACGCCGAGCAGGGCATCGTGCACGTCGTGGGCCCCCAGCTGGGCCTGACGATGCCGGGCATCACCGTGGTGTGCGGCGACAGCCACACCTCGACGCACGGCGCGTTCGGCGCGATGGCGTTCGGGATCGGCACGAGCGAGGTCGAGCACGTGCTCGCCACGCAGACGCTGCCCCTCAAGCCCTTCAAGACCATGGCGATCACGGTGGAGGGCGAGCTCAAGCCCGGCGTGACCGCCAAGGACATCATCCTCGCCGTCATCGCGCGGATCGGCACGGGCGGCGGCCAGGGCTACGTGCTCGAGTACCGCGGCAGCGCCATCCGCTCCCTCTCGATGGAGGGGCGCATGACGATCTGCAACATGTCGATCGAGGCGGGAGCGCGCGCCGGCATGGTGGCGCCGGACGAGACCACCTTCGCCTACCTGAGGGGGCGCCCGCACGCGCCGCAGGGCGCGGACTGGGACGAGGCCGTCGCGTACTGGAAGACGCTGCCCACCGACGAGGGGGCGGCGTTCGACGCCGAGGTCTTCATCGACGCGGACGAGCTGGAGCCGTTCGTCACGTGGGGCACGAACCCCGGCCAGGGTGTGAACCTGGGCGGCCGCGTGCCCTCGCCGGAGGACTTCGAGGACGAGGGCGATCGCAAGGCGGCCGAGCGCGCGCTCGAGTACATGGCGCTCGATGCGGGCACGCCCATGAAGGAGATCGCGGTCGACGCCGTCTTCATGGGCTCCTGCACGAACAGCCGCATCGAGGATCTGCGCGCGTTCGCGTCGATCATCAAGGGCCGCAAGAAGGCCGACGGCGTGCGCGTCATGGTCGTGCCGGGCTCCGCGCGCGTGCGCCTGGAGGCCGAGGCCGAGGGCATCGACAGGATCGTCGAGGAGTTCGGCGGCGAGTGGCGCTTCGCCGGCTGCTCGATGTGCCTGGGCATGAACCCCGACCAGCTGGCGCCGGGGGAGCGCTGCGCCTCGACGAGCAACCGCAACTTCGAGGGTCGCCAGGGCAAGGGCGGGCGCACGCACCTCGTCTCGCCCCTGGTCGCGGCGGCGACCGCGGTGCGCGGCACCCTCTCGGGGCCGGCCGACCTCGCGCCGCTGGACGAGCACGCACTGACCGGAGCGGAGGCCTGACATGGAGAAGTTCACGACGCACACCGGCGTGGCCGCGCCCCTGAAGCGGTCGAACGTCGACACGGACCAGATCATCCCCGCGGTGTTCCTGAAGCGGGTCACGAAGACCGGCTTCGAGGACGCCCTCTTCCACGGCTGGCGCCAGGACCCGGAGTTCGTGCTGAACCAGCAGCCGTTCGCGGGCGCCTCGATCCTCGTCGCCGGCCCGGACTTCGGCACGGGATCGAGCCGCGAGCATGCCGTGTGGGCGCTGCGCGACTACGGCTTCCGCGTGGTGCTGAGCCCCCGCTTCGCCGACATCTTCCGCGGCAACTCCGGCAAGCAGGGCCTCGTCACGGGCGTGATCTCCGAGGACGATCTGCACCGGATCTGGGCCGCGATCGACGCGCAGCCCGGCATCGAGATGACGGTCGACCTCACGACGCGCACGGCCGTTGTCGGCGACTTCACGGCTCCCTTCGACATCGACGATTACACTAGGTGGCGGCTCCTCGAGGGGCTCGATGACATCGGGCTCACGCTGCGCGACGCGGATGCGATCACGCAGTTCGAGGCCCGCCGCGAGGCGTGGCGGCCACGCACCCTCCCGGTGCCGTGAGCCCGGCCGGAAGCCCCTGAGGATCGGGGCAGACGGCCCCCGACCGGCGGCGCGAGCCGCCTAGACGATGTGAGGCCATCTGCACCATGACACTTCTCGGCTCCACGGAGACCACCCAGCGCGTCGACGCTGACATCCTCGAGATCCGCGGGGGCCGGCCCCTCAAGGGTCAGGTGGACGTGCGCGGCGCGAAGAACCTCGCCACCAAGGCGATGGTCGCCTCGCTGCTCGGCGAGACGCCCAGCATCCTGCGGGACGTCCCCGACATCCGCGATGTCGAGGTCGTCCGCTCGCTGCTCGAGGTGCACGGCGTGCACGTGTCGGCCGGCGAGGAGCCGGGATCGCTCGTGCTCGACCCCGCCGACGCGAAGTCGGCGAACTTCGAGCAGATCGACGCCCACGCCGGCTCGTCGCGCATCCCGATCCTCTTCTGCGGGCCGCTGCTGCACCTGCTCGGCCAGGCCTTCATCCCCGACCTCGGCGGCTGCCGCATCGGCGACCGCCCCATCGACTTCCACCTCGACGCGCTGCGCAAGTTCGGCGCGATCGTCGACAAGCAGCCCAGCGGCATCCGCCTGTCGGCCCCCGAGGGCCTGCACGGCGCGCGCATCGAGCTGCCGTACCCGAGCGTGGGCGCGACCGAGCAGGTGCTGCTCACGGCCGTCAAGGCCAAGGGCGTCACCGAGCTGCGCAACGCGGCGATCGAGCCCGAGATCATGGACCTGATCGGCGTGCTGCAGAAGATGGGCGCGATCATCTCCTACGAGCCCAACCGCGTGATCTTCATCGAGGGCGTCGACGAGCTCAAGGGCTACGACCACCGCAGCCTCTTCGACCGCAACGAGGCCGTGTCGTGGGCCTGCGCCGCGCTCGTCACCGACGGCGAGATCTTCGTCAAGGGCGCGCGCCAGTACGAGCTGCTCACGTTCCTCAACGTGTTCCGCAAGGTCGGCGGCGACTTCGACGTCACCGACGACGGCATCACGTTCCGCCGCGGCGAGACGCCGCTGAAGCCCGTCATGGTCGAGACCGACGTGCACCCCGGGTTCATGACGGACTGGCAGCAGCCGCTGATCGTCGCGCTGACGCAGGCCGAGGGCACCTCGGTCGTGCACGAGACCGTGTACGAGAATCGCCTGGGCTTCACCCACGCGCTCAACCAGATGGGCGCCGACATCGTCGTGCACCCCAACGGCATCGACGACCCGAAGCGCCGCGTGCCCCGCCGCGCGCTCGAGCAGGCGGCCGTCATCAACGGACCGACCCCGCTGCGCGGCGCGGACATCGTGGTGCCCGACCTGCGCGGCGGCTACGCGTACGTCATCGCGGCGCTGGCCGCCGAGGGCACCTCGCGCGTGAGCGGCGTGCGGATCATCGCGCGCGGCTACGAGAAGTTCCTCGACAAGCTCAGCGCCCTCGGCGCCGACTTCGACGTCGTGGGCTGAGCGTGGCGCCGATCTCCCCGGAGCGTGCGCGGCCGGGCGGCGTCTTCCGCCTGCTCGCGATCATCGTCGTGCCGCTGTACGCGTGGTTCGCGAAGATCGAGATCCGCGGCCGCGAGAAGATGCCGCTCGACGGTCCCTTCGTGCTGGCCCCGAACCACCACAGCGAGATCGATCCGCTGACGATCGCCGTCGCCACGTGGAAGCTGGGGCGCCTGCCGCGATTCCTCGCCAAGGAGAGCCTTTTCCGCGTGCCGGTGCTCGGCGCCGCCCTGCGGGCCACCAAGATGGTGCCCGTCAAGCGCGGCAACCAGGGCGCGCTCGCGCTCGAGCAGGCCAAGGTGCTCGTCGAGAACCGCAGCGGCGTGATCGTGTACCCGGAGGGCACCCTCACGCGCGATCCCGACCTGTGGCCCATGCGCGGCAAGACCGGCGCGGTGCGGATCGCGCTGGCCGGCGGGTTGCCCGTCATCCCGGTCGCGCACTGGGGCGAGCAGCAGATCATGCCGCGCTACGGCAAGCTGCGCCTGTGGCCGCCCCGCCGGCCCGTGACGCTCGTCGTGGGCGATCCCGTCGACCTGTCGGACCTCGCCGGCCGCGCCCAGGAGCGCGCCGCGCTCGAGGAGGGCACGGAGCGCGTGATGGCCGCCATCACCGCACTGCTCGAGGAGCTGCGCGGCGAGAAGGCGCCGCCCGAGCGGTGGGACCCCACCCAGCACGGGCAGGCCGAGACGGGGCGCCTCTGATGGGCCCGCGGGTGGCGGTGCTCGGCGCCGGCAGCTGGGGCACGACGTTCGGCAAGATCCTCGCCGACGGCGGCGCGCGCGTCACGATGTGGGCGCGGCGCCCCGAGCAGGCGCACGAGATCGACGAGGCCAAGCGCAACTCGCAGTACCTTCCCGGCATCAACCTGCCGCGCACCATCCGCGCGACGCCGCGGCTGGCGCGCGCCGTCGACGGCGCGGAGCAGATCTACCTCTCCGTGCCGAGCAAGACGGCGCGTGAGGCGCTCAAGCAGCTGCGGCCCTTCGTCGCGCGCTCCGAGGTGCCGATCGTGAGCCTCATGAAGGGCGTCGAGAAGCGCTCGGGCATGCGCATGAGCCAGGTGATCGCCGAGGTGCTGGACTGCGATCCCGCCCGGATCGCCGTGGCCAGCGGGCCGAACCTCGCGCTCGAGATCGCGCGCGAGCAGCCGACGGCCGCCGTCGTGTCGTCGAGCAGCCTCGAGACCGCCGAGCTCATCGCGCGCACGGCCACGAACCGCTACTTCCGCACGTTCGTCAACACCGACGTCGCCGGGACCGAGTTCGGCGGCGTGCTGAAGAACCTCATCGCCGTCGCGATCGGCATCGTCGACGGCGTGGGGTACGGCGAGAACACGAAGGCCTCGATCATCACGCGCGGGCTCGTCGAGATGACGGACTTCGCCGTCGCCTACGGCGCCCAGGCCGAGACGATGCACGGGCTCGCGGGCCTCGGCGATCTCATCGCCACGTGCCAGTCGCCGCTGAGCCGCAACAACACGGCGGGCCGCCTGCTCGGCCAGGGGTACACGCTGCAGGACGTCGTGGCGCACATGGAGCAGACGGCCGAGGGCCTCGGATCGGTCGGCCCGATCCTGAAGCTCGCGAAGGCGAAGGGCGTCGAGATGCCCATCGTGCAGCAGGTGAAGATGGTGCTGGACGGCGCGATGGATCCCAAGGACATCGGCCCGCACCTCACGACGGACGACGACACCCCGCAGGGCGAGAGGACGCAGAATGGCCAGGACGACCGTGGCGGTGCTCTTCGGAGGGCGTTCCAGCGAGCACGCGATCTCCTCCGCGACGGCGGGGGGAGTGCTCGGCGCGATCGACCGTGACCGCTACGCGGTGATCCCGGTCGGGATCACCCGCGACGGCGTCTTCGTGCTCGAGCAGGACGAGCCCGCGCGCTTCGCGCTCGACGCCGAGCGGCTGCCCGAGGTGGTCGACAACGGCACGCGCGTGCTCTGGCCCCTGCCCGGCGAGGGGCGCGAGCTGCGCGTGCGCCGCGCCGACGGCACGGTCGACTCGCTCGGCGAGGTCGATGTCGTGCTGCCGATCCTGCACGGCCTGCACGGCGAGGACGGCACGATGCAGGGCTTCCTCGACATCCTCGGGATGCCGTACGCGGGCGGCGGCGTGCTGGACTCGGCGATCTGCATGGACAAGCACTTCATGAAGGTGGCGCTGCAGGCCGCCGGCATCGCCGTGTCGCCGTGGGTGACCGTGCGCGCGTCGCGCTGGGCCGCCGCGCCCGACGCCGTGCGCGCGGAGGCCGCCGCGCTCGGATACCCGCAGTTCGTCAAGCCCGCGCGGGCGGGATCGAGCGTGGGCGTGTCGAAGGTGCACGACGCGTGCGAGCTGGACGAGGCGATGAGCCTGGCCCTGGCCGAGGACGACAAGGTGCTCATCGAGGCCGGCATCGCGGGCCGCGAGATCGAGGTGGCCGTGCTCGAGGGCCGCGGGGGCGCGCCGGCGAGGGTGTCGCTGCCCGGCGAGATCGTGCTCACCACGCGCGAATTCTACGACTTCGAGGGCAAGTACCTGGGCGGCGACGGCGCCGAGGTGGTGTGCCCGGCCGATCTCACCGACGAGCAGATCGCGCGGATCCGCGACGTCGCGGCGCGCGTCTTCGAGGCCGTGGAGGGGCGCGGGCTCGCCCGCGTCGACGTGTTCCTCACGCCCGAGGGCGAGGTCGTCGTGAACGAGCCGAACACCATGCCGGGCTTCACGCCGATCTCGATGTACCCGAAGTGCTGGATCGCATCGGGCCTGAGCTACGCCGACCTCATCTCGGAGCTCATCGAGCTGGGCCTCGAGCGCACCCGCTGACCGGCGCAGGCCGGGTCAGCCGACGTACTCGGCCTCGTCCGGGGCGACGCACTCGCCCGTGCGCTCCAGCTGCGACACGGCGCCGCCGAGCGCGCTGAGCACGTCGTTGCTCGAGACGCCCTGGCCGTCCTCGTCCACCGCCGTGTCGACGTAGACCGACGCGGCGGGCGTGCGGCCGTAGGTGGCCATGCGCAGGCGCGGGAAGTCCGTGTCGTCGACCACCCAGTCCACGCCGCCGACCGAGACGCACTGCAGCGTGCTCGGCGCCAGCGGCTCCAGGCCGCACGCGAAGATGACCTCCTGATCCTCGCCCCACACGGCGGTCGCCTGCGCGTCGGTCCAGACCCGCGGCAGGTCGCCGAGCGCATCGGGCAGGCGCACCGAGACCTCGGCGCAGAGCGGGTCGTTCGCGAGCGGCTCGGCGGGCAGGTGCACCGTGGCTGCGCAGCCGCCGAGGGCGAGCGCGCCCGCGAGGATCGCGGCGAGCCGCGCACTCATGGCGCCCCCGGCCCGGGCGGCGGAGGAACGGCGGCGGATCACCCCTCCAGCGTATTGCGGGGTCGCGTGTGGATACCCTGAACGGATGGATCCGACCGTGGGCGAGCTGAGCGAGCGAGAGGTGCTGCGGCGCATCGCGGCGCGCACGGGCAGGGCGCCGGCGGCGATCGTGGGCCCGGGGGACGATGCGGCGGTCGTCGCCGCGCCGTCGGGCTCCGTGGTGGCCACGACCGACACGCTCGTGCACGGCCCCGACTTCCGCCTCGCCTGGTCGAGCGGGTACGACCTCGGCTGGAAGGCCGCGGCGGTCAACCTCGCCGACGTCGCCGCGATGGGCGCCCGCCCGACGGGGCTGCTCGTCGCGCTTGCGATGCCGAGCGCGACGAGGATCTCGTTCGTCGAGACCCTCGCCGACGGGCTGCGCGAGGCGTGCGAGGCGCTCGCCCCCGGCTGCGCCGTCGTGGGAGGCGACCTCACCGTCTCCGACACCCTGACGATCGCCGTGACGGCGCTCGGCGACCTGGAGGGTCGCCCCGCCGTGCTGCGCTCGGGCGCCCGGCCCGGCGACGTCGTCGCCGTGGCGGGCGAGCTCGGCGCCGCCGGTCGCGGCCTGGCGATCCTCTTCGACCGCTTCCGCGACGACGGCGGCGAACCGATTCCCGTCGACCGCGCGGCGCTCGGGGAGGGGGAGTCCGCGCTGCTCGACGCGCAGCTGCGGCCCGCGCCGCCCCTCGGGCTCGGCCCGATGGCAGCGATGTCGGGCGCCACCGCGATGATGGACGTCTCGGACGGGCTCGCGCTCGACGCGACGCGGATGGCCGAGGCCTCGGGCGTGCGTCTCGACCTCGATCCGGCCGCCCTGGGCGCCGATCGGCGCGCCGCCCTGGAGGGCGGAGAGGACCACGCCCTGCTGGCGACGTTCCCCGGAGACGTCCTCCCGCCCGGGTTCCGCCCGATCGGCCGCGTCGAGGAGGGATCGGGCGTCTCGGTCGGGGGCGAGCCGTACGACCGTCGCGGCGGTTGGGACCCCTACGCCGACTGGGACGCGCGCACCGGCTGACGCGGCGCGGATCGCTGGCTAGGCTGGCGCCATGTTCTCCTACGATCCGTATGCAGAGCTCGCCACGCTGAGGGACTTCGCGCCCCTCACCGTCACCAGCACCGACATCGCCGAGGGGCAGCCGCTGCCGAAGGCGCAGTGGGGATCGGCCGGCGGCGGGTCCGACATCTCCCCGCAGCTGAGCTGGTCGGGGGCGCCCGAGGGCACGAAGTCGTTCGCCGTGTCGTGCTTCGATCCGGACGCGCCGACGGGCTCGGGCTTCTGGCACTGGGCCGTCTACAACCTTCCGGCCGACGTGACGTCGCTCGACACGGGCGACGACCGCCCCTCGGCGGGCATCGCGCTGCGCAACGAGTCGGGCGAGCCCGGCTTCATCGGCGCCGGCCCGCCGCCGGGAACCGGCGTGCACCGCTACTTCTTCGTCGTCGACGCGCTCGACACGGTGCTGGAGCTGCCCGAGGGGGCGACGCCCGCGATCCTCGGCTTCAACCGGCACTTCCACGCGCTCGCGCGCGGCATCCTCGTCGCCACGGCGACGAGCGACTGACCGCCACGCGCGTGCACGACGCGCGCCGACGCCCGTTCCGCCGTGCCCCGCGGGGCCGGCGGAACGGGCGTCTCGCGTCCGGGCGTCAGGCGCGGTGGGTGGGCGCCTGCTCGGCCTCCGGCTCGGGGACCGGCCGAGCCGTCGCCGGCTCGTCGGCCGTGACGGGCGCGCCGGCAGCAGGGGCCGGCTCCTCCGTCAGGCGAGCAGCGGCCGGCGCGTCGTCGATCTCCGGCTCCTCATCGGCGGGCAGCGCCTCCGCCGCCGGCACGGGACGGGCGGGCACGAGCGCCTTGGCCGCGGCGATCGCGGCGGTCAGGGCGAGGCCGATCAGGCCGGCGCCGAGCACCGGTCCGCCCACCGTGACGAGCGCCTGGCCCGCATAGACGTCGGCCGTGGTGGCGCTGCCGTCGAGCAGGGTCGTGCTCATGTTGTCGATCGTGGGGAAGCTCATCGCGAATCCGGCCGCGGTGGCGGCGAGCGATCCGATCAGCAGCACCCAGTAGGGCGCGCTGGTGATGAGTCGGGGCGTGCGGGGCATGATTCTCCTCGGGTTCGCATGCGGACTCCGCCACGATCCCCGGCGCGCCCATGCGCGGCCGATGCGTTCCCTATGCTCCCGCTGTGGATCGCCGCGTCAGGCCACGGGGCGCTTCAGCCGCAGCACCACGACCGTGAAGGCGGCGGCCGAGAGGGCCGCGAGCACCATGTGGATGCCGACGAGCAGCTCGGGCAGGCCGTTGCGGGCCTGGAAGACGCCGACGATCACCTGCACGGCGATGACGGCGAGCAGCGCGACGAGCCACGGCAGGGGGCGGAGCCGGCGCACCGCGGCGATCACGACGAGCGCGACCACGAGGGCGAGCAGGATGTAGCCGGGCCACGAGTGCACGTGCGCGAGCACGGTCGCATCGAAGCCGTCGCGGATCACGGCGGCATCGCCGGAGTGGGGCCCGTTGGCCGTGGTGAGCACGCCGAAGAGGATCGTGAGGGCGAGGACGAGCGTCGTCGCGTGGGTGAGGGCGGCGAACCACGCCGGCACGGCGCGCTCGCGCGGGCCCGGCACGTCGTGCAGTCGCACGAGGTAGGCGGCCGTGACGCACACGAGCACGAGCGACGAGACGTAGTGGAAGCCCACGATGAAGGCATTCAGCTCGGTCAGCACCGTGATGCCGCCCACGAGCGCCTGCGCCACGACGCCGGCGACGACGATCCACGCGAGGATCTGCAGGTCGCGGCGGGCGGGCAGCGAACGCACCGAGTACACGGCCGCGGCGATCACGGCCAGCAGCAGCACGGCGGTCGCCGCCCAGAACTCGCCCACGGCGAGGTAGGCGACCACCGCGGCGGCGATGCCGCCCAGCGCGAACCACACCGCCGCCAGCACGTCGCGGCGCGTGCCCACGGCGCGCAGCGTGAGCAGCAGCACGGCGATCGCGACGATGCCGACCGCGCCGGTCATCGTGCGGTTGCCGAACTCGATGAAGCCGTGGATGCCCATCTCCTGCGTCGGCACGAGCGACTCCGGCGTGCACAGCGGCCACTCCGAGCAGCCGAGGCCGGAGCCGGTCAGGCGCACGGCGCCGCCCGTGCCGATGATCGTCGTCTCGAAGAGGAACGAGAGCCAGGCGAACAGGCGCAGCCAGCCGCCGCCGACGGCGGCGGCGCGGGGCGCGGTGAGCGGGGGAGCGGCGGGTGCGGTGGCCATGCGGGTGGTGCCTCCTGATCCGCTCCGAATCCGACACGCACGGCGCCGTGGGGGAGCGAACCTGTAGAATTGAATCGCTGAAAAAACGGGCGGTTCCGCCCGTGGCGACAGCAGACAGTCTAAGGCGCGATCCGCGTCGCAACGGGGCCCCAGTACGGCACTCCACTCCGGAGCGCCGGGCCGGCTGACACCGTTTCGGGACCCATGAGGAGAGTAGAGACCGCATGTCTGATGTGCTGATCGACCGCCCCGAGCTCGAAGGTCTGGGGGTGTACGAATTCGGCTGGCACGACCCGGACGTCGCCGGCGCGAGCGCCAAGCGCGGCCTCACCGAGGCCGTCGTCCGCGACATCTCGGCCCTCAAGCAGGAGCCGGAGTGGATGCTGAAGACCCGGCTGAAGGCCCTCTCGCTGTTCGAGAAGAAGCCGATGCCCACGTGGGGCGCCGACCTCAGCGACATCGACTTCGACAACATCAAGTACTTCGTCCGCTCCACCGAGAAGCAGGCCCAGACGTGGGAGGACCTGCCCGAGGACATCAAGAACACGTACGAGAAGCTCGGCATCCCCGAGGCCGAGCGTCAGCGCCTCGTCGCCGGCGTAGCCGCGCAGTACGAGTCCGAGGTCGTCTACCACCAGATCCGCGAGGACCTGGAGGCGCAGGGCGTCATCTTCATGGACACCGACACGGCGCTGCGCGAGCACCCCGAGTTCTTCGAGGAGTACTTCGGCACCGTGATCCCGTCCGGCGACAACAAGTTCGCCGCGCTGAACACGGCCGTGTGGTCGGGCGGATCGTTCGTGTACGTGCCCAAGGGCGTGCACGTGGAGATCCCGCTGCAGGCCTACTTCCGCATCAACACCGAGAACATGGGCCAGTTCGAGCGGACCCTGATCATCGCGGACGAGGGCAGCTACGTCCACTACATCGAGGGCTGCACGGCGCCGATCTACAAGAGCGACTCGCTGCACTCGGCGGTCGTCGAGATCATCGTGAAGAAGAATGCCCGCGTGCGCTACACGACGATCCAGAACTGGTCGAACAACGTGTACAACCTCGTCACCAAGCGCGCCGTCGCCCACGAGGGCGCGACGATGGAGTGGGTCGACGGCAACATCGGCTCGAAGGTCACGATGAAGTACCCGTCGATCTTCCTGATGGGCGAGCACGCCAAGGGCGAGACGCTCTCGGTGGCCTTCGCGGGCCCCGGTCAGCACCAGGACGCCGGCGCGAAGATGATCCACATGGCGCCGTACACGCAGTCGTCGATCGTCTCGAAGTCGATCGCCCGCGGCGGCGGCCGCGCCGGCTACCGCGGCGAGGTGCGCGTGGACGAGAAGGCCCACCACTCCGCCAACACGGTGCGGTGCGACGCCCTGCTCGTCGACACGATCTCGCGCAGCGACACGTACCCCGCGATCGACATCCGCGTGGACGACGTGCAGCTGGGCCACGAGGCCACGGTCTCGAAGGTGAGCGAGGAGCAGCTGTTCTACCTCATGAGCCGCGGCATGCCCGAGGACGAGGCGATGGCGATGATCGTGCGCGGCTTCATCGAGCCGATCGCCCGCGAGCTGCCCATGGAGTACGCCCTCGAGCTGAACAAGCTCATCGAGATGGGCATGGAAGGATCGGTCGGCTGAGATGACGGCCCCCACGCAGGCGCCTGCAGAGGCGCAGAACGAGCACGCCCACCGCGACCCCGCGACGGTCATCATCCCGCCGCAGGACGAGGTGACGGTCCCCGTCCAGACGCGCTCGGAGCGCCCCCGCTCCTACGAGCCCGCCGACTTCGGCACCCCCAGCGGCCGCGAGGTCAACTGGGTGCACGCCCCGATCAAGCGGCTCTCGCCGCTGTTCGAGCGCGCGGCCGAGAACGACGGCGTGACCTACGCCTTCGATGCGGGTGAGCGCTACGACGCGGGCACGCTCGCGATCGGCGCCGCCCCGCGCGGCGAGGTGTTCGAGCCCGAGGACCTGCCCGCCGCCGTGGCGTGGCAGGGTTCGCCCGAGGCGCGGTTCATCCGCATCCCGCGCGAGGAGGAGGTCGCCGAGCCGATCGTCCTGCGCATCACGGGCCAGGGCGCCGAGCGCCGGGCCGATGCGCACCTCGTGATCGAGGCGCAGGAGCACAGCCAGGCGGTCGTCGTGCTGCGGCACGAGGGCGCGGCGCAGCTGGCCGAGAACGTCGAGATCATCGTGCGCGACGGCGCGACCCTCACGGTCGTGGCCGTGCAGCGGTGGGACGACACGGCGATCCACGCGGCGGCGCACCAGGCGCGCGTGGGCCGCGACGCCACGCTGCGTCACTTCGTCGTGAGCTTCGGCGGCGGCGTCGTGCGCGTGAACCCGAACGTCGAGCTCGCGGGCGCAGGATCGAACGGCGAGGTCTTCGGCCTGTCGTTCGCCGACTCGGGCCAGCACCTCGAGAGCCAGGTCTACCTGCACCACAAGGGCCCCGAGACGACCGGCAACGTGCTCTACAAGGGCGCGCTGCAGGGCGCGAGCGCGCGCAGCGTGTGGATCGGCGACGTGCTCATCGGCCCGGACGCCGTCGGCACCGACTCGTACGAGGCCAACCGCAACCTCGTGCTCACGAACGGCGCGCGCGCGGACTCGATCCCGAACCTCGAGATCCAGACGGGCGACATCAAGGGCGCCGGCCACGCGTCGGCCACCGGTCGCTTCGACGACGAGCAGCTGTTCTACCTGCAGGCCCGCGGCATCGACGAGGCCGAGGCACGTCGCCTCGTCGTGATCGGCTTCCTCGCCGAGATCGTGCAGAAGCTCGGCCTGCCCGAGCTGGAGGCCGAGCTCTCGGCCGCGATCGAGCAGGAGATCGCCGCCGGGGAGGGGATCGCCGCGTGAGCGCGACCCGCGTCTGCGCCAAGAGCGAGCTGGTCCAGGACCAGGCTCGCCGCGTGGAGGTGGACGGTGTGCCCATCGCGCTCGTCCTGGACGCCCAGGGCGAGGTGCACGCGATCGGCGACACCTGCACGCACGGCGACATCTCGCTGTCCGAGGGCTTCGTCGAGGGCGACTCGCTCGAGTGCTGGGCCCACGGCTCGGCGTTCTCGCTGCGCACCGGCAAGCCGCTGAACCTTCCGGCCTACGAGCCGGTGCCCGTCTACGAGGTGACGATCGAGGGCGACGACGTGCTCATCGATCCCACCGTCATCAAGTCGGCCTGAGCCAGGCCCCACGAACTCTCCACAAGAAGGAATCAACATGACTGTCCTCGAGATCAAGGACCTGCACGTCACGGTCGAGACCGACGAGGGGACCACGCCGATCCTCAACGGCGTGACCCTGACCGTGCGCTCGGGCGAGACCCACGCCATCATGGGCCCGAACGGCTCGGGCAAGTCGACGCTCGCGTCGACGATCGCCGGCCACCCCAAGTACACCGTCACGGGCGGATCGATCACGCTCGACGGCGAGGACGTGCTGGAGATGGCCGTCGACGAGCGCGCCCGCGCCGGACTGTTCCTGGCCATGCAGTACCCCGTCGAGATCCCCGGCGTGACGGTGGCGAACTTCCTGCGCACCGCCAAGACCGCCATCGACGGCGAGGCCCCCGCCATCCGCACGTGGACGAAGGAGGTCAAGGAGGGCATGTCGGCCCTGCGCATGGACCCCAAGTTCGCGCAGCGCAACGTGAACGAGGGCTTCTCGGGCGGCGAGAAGAAGCGCCACGAGATCCTGCAGCTCGAGCTGCTGAAGCCGAAGCTCGCCATCCTGGACGAGACCGACTCGGGCCTCGACGTCGACGCGCTGAAGATCGTGTCGGAGGGCGTCAACCGCGCGAAGGAGAGCACCGGCCTCGGCGTGCTCCTCATCACGCACTACACGCGCATCCTCCGCTACATCCAGCCCGACTTCGTGCACGTGATGGTCGCGGGCAAGGTCGTCGAGGAGGGCGGCCCCGAGCTCGCCGAGCGCCTGGAGGCCGAGGGCTACGCCGCCTACCTGCCTGCGGACGCGCCCGTCGAGGCGTAAGGTCGAGGCCATGACCGCGACGCTCACTCCCGAGAAGTACGACGAGGTCACCGAGGCACTCAAGGACGTCATGGACCCCGAGCTGGGGGTCAACGTCGTCGACCTGGGCCTCATCTACGACCTCGGCTGGGACGACGAGAACGACGCCCTCGTCATCCACATGACGCTCACGAGCGCGGGCTGCCCGCTCACCGACGTCCTCGAGGAGCAGACGGCGCAGGCGCTGGACGGCGTCGTCGAGCAGTTCCGGATCAACTGGGTCTGGATGCCGCCGTGGGGTCCCGAGCGGATCACCGACGACGGCCGCGACATGATGCGCGCGCTCGGCTTCTCCATCTGATCCGCCCGACGAGGGCCCCGTCCACGGACGGGGCCCTCGTCGTTCCCGGCTTAGGATGAGACGGGTGACCACGCCTCTCGACGCCCTGCCGCTGAACCTCCTGCGGGCCCGCACGAGCAGCAAGTGGATGCGCTACCCGGACGAGGTGCTGCCGCTGTTCGTCGCCGAGACGGACTTCCCCCTCGCCGACGTGATCGAGCGCGCGCTGCTCGACGCCGTGCGCCGCGGCGACACGGGCTACGCGCCGCCGGGCGACTCCCGCATCCCCATGGCCTTCGCGGGCTTCGCCGCGCGCCGCTTCGGCTGGCGGGTCGATCCCTCGCGCGTGCGCACGACATGCGACGTCATGATGGGCGTCGCCGAGCTGCTGCGCGCCGTCACGGAGCCCGGCGACCGCGTCGTCATCACGCCCCCGGTGTACCCGCCGTTCTTCGGCGTGCACGAGGAGAGCCGCACTGTCCCCGAGACGGTGCCGCTGATCCGCTCCGACTCCGGCTGGTCGCTCGATCTGGACGGGATCGAGCGCGCCTTCGCCGCCGGTGCCCGCGCGATCCTGCTGTGCAACCCGCACAACCCCACCGGCACGGTGCACGACGCCGCCACGCTCGCCGAGCTGGCGCGGATCGCGCAGCGGCACGGCGCGTGGGTGATCAGCGACGAGATCCACTCGCCGCTCACGCTGCCCGGCGCGACCTTCACGCCGTTCCTCGCGGCCGCGCCCGAGGCGGCCGAGATCGGCTTCGCGGTCACGAGCGCGAGCAAGGCGTTCAACCTCGCGGGCCTGAAGTGCGCGCTCATCGTCACGGACGCCGACGGGCCCACGCGCGTCGTGCGGCGCATCCCCGACGAGGTCGAGTGGCGCACGTCGATCCTGGGGCTCATCGCGGGCGAGGCGGCCATGACGGCGGGCGACGAGTGGCTCGACGCGCTTCTCGCGCGGCTCGACGCCAACCGGGTGCTGCTGACCGACCTGCTCGCCGAGCACGCGCCGGGGGCGCGCTACCTGCCGCCGCAGGCGGGCTTCCTGGCCTGGGTGGACTTCGCGGCGGGCGGCTGGGGCGATGACCCCGCGCTGCGCATCCTCAAGGAGGCGCGCGTCGCGCTGAACCCCGGCCCGTCGTTCGGCGAGCAGGGGCGCGGCTTCGCGCGGATCAACATCGGCACCGGGCCGGAGATCCTCACGGAGGCGCTGCGCCGCATCGGCGGGGTGCGGGCGTCGTGAGCGCGCCCCGCGATTTCTCCGGCCCCATCCCGATCCCCGCGCACCCGGCGCCGACGCGCGAGAGCATCTGGGACCCGCAGCACGTCTGGGTGACGATCGGCTCGTTCGCGCTCATCTTCCTCGCGGCCGTGCAGTCCCTGGCCGTGACCACCGTGATGCCGGCCGTGAGCGAGGCGCTGCACGGCGAGGCGCTGTACGCCGCGGCGTTCTCGGGCACCCTGGCCGCGAGCGTCATCGGCATGGTGGCCGTGGGGGCGTGGGCCGACCGCGCCGGGCCCGTCGTGCCGCTGTACGCGGCCGTGGCGCTGTTCGTGACCGGACTGATCATCGACGCCCTCGCGCCGACGATGGGCGTGCTCGTGATCGGGCGGCTCGTGCTCGGGCTGGGATCGGGCGGCCAGCTGGTCGCGCTCTACGTGGTGGTGGCGCGGATCTTCCCCGCCGCCCTGCACGGCCGCGTGTTCGCCCTCTTCTCGGCCGCGTGGATCGTGCCGGCGCTCGTGGGGCCGTTCCTCGCCGGGGCGGTGGCGCAGTACCTGCACTGGCGCTGGGTGTTCGCGGGCGTCGCGGTGCTCGCGGTGCTCGCCATGGTCATGATCGCGCCGCGGCTGCGCGGCATCGACGAGCCCGCGGGCGCGCCGGCGGCCGGATCGCGCCGGCTCATCGTGCGCCGCCTGCTGCTGGCCGTGATCGTGGCGGGCGCCGCGCTGTCGCTCGGGCTCGCGGGCGATCTGCCCAGCCCGTGGTCGTGGGTGATCGCGGCGGCCGCCCTGCTGCTCGTCGCGGTGGCCGCGGCGCCGCTGCTGCCGCGCGGCACGTTCCGCGCGGCGCCCGGACTGCCGTCGGTCATCCTGATGCGCGGCGTGCTCGCCGGCGGCTTCTTCGGCGCCGAGGTGTATGTGCCCAAGCTCTTCATCGACGCCTACGCCTGGACGCCGACCTTCGCGGGGCTCGGGCTCACGATCGCGGGCATCACGTGGGCGCTCGGGGCGGAGCTGTCGGCCCGTCACGCCGACCGCATCGGCAACACGCGCCTCGTGCTCACGGGCGTGACGATCCTCGCGGGGTCGGTCGCGCTCGTGCTCGTCTCGGCACTGGCGGGCTGGCCCGGCATCGTGCCCGCGCTCGCGTGGGGCGCCGCGGGCCTCGGCATGGGGCTCGTGTACGCGCGCCTGTCGGTGCTGATGCTCGCCTACTCGAGTGCCGCGAGCCAGGGCTTCAACTCGTCGGCCCTGCAGATCGCGGATGCCGTGGGCTCCTCGGCCGTGATCGCCGTGATGGGCCTCGTCTTCCTCTCGCTCGGCCCCGCCACGGGCTTCTCGGCCGTGTTCGCGCTGGCGGTGCTCATCATGCTGCTCACGCTCGTGCCCGGCCTGCGGCTCGGGCACGCACGCGAGCTCTGACGCGACCCGCTCAGAGCCGCAGGCCCGCGAGGATGGCGGCGACGCCGGCGTCGAAGTCGGCGGCGGTCTCGTCCGCGACGGCCGCGGGGTCGGCCGCGACCGCGCCGAACTCCGCGGCCTGGATGCGCTGCTGCACGAGCGAGGCGTGCCCGAGGACGAACGGCAGCAGCACGCGGGCGGCGCGATCGGGATCGGCGGACCTGTCGCGCCCGAACGCGGCGCGCAGCGTGTCGTGCGCCGCGAGCGCGCCGAGCGACAGCGCCGCCGAGCTCAGCACGACCTCGGCCCCGTCGCGGTGGGCCAGCAGCGCCGAGCGCAGCGCCCGCGCCGTGCCGACGACATCCGCAGCGGGGGCGGCCTCCGCCACGATCCGGTCGGCGAGCGAGGCCAGCAGCGCCTGCTTGCTCTCGACGTGCCAGTACAGCGCGCTCGGCTGCACGCCCAGCTCGGAGGCGAGGCGGCGCATCGTGAGGTCGGGCAGGCCGTAGGCGTCGAGCAGCCGCAGGGCGACGTCGACGATGCCCTCCCGGTCGTGCCGCACGCGATCGCGCATGCCTCGACTATAGTGAACGCTGTTCAGTGAACGGTGTTCAGGAGGCGGAATGGCAGAACAGTCCTGGGAGGCGCGCGACCTCGCGCGGGTCGCGGTATTCGCGGCGCTCATCGTGGTGCTGGGGCTGATGGGGCCGATCCCCGTGCCCGGCCTGCCCGTGCCGGTGACCGCGCAGACGCTCGGCGTCATGCTGGCCGGCACCGTGCTGGGCGGACGCCGCGCCGGAGCCGCCGTGCTCATCGTCTTCGTGCTCGTCGCCATCGGCCTGCCCGTGCTCGCGGGCGGACGCGGCGGCCTCGGCGTGTTCGTCGGCCCGACCGTCGGCTTCCTCCTCGGGTGGCTGCCCGGTGCGATGGTGGCGGGCTGGATCGCGCATTCCGGCCGGCTGACGTGGTGGCGGGTGCTGCTGGGCGCGCTCGTGGGCGGCATGGTCGTCGTCTACGCCGTCGGCATCCCGCTGCTCGCCCTCGTCGGCGGGCTCACGCTGCCGCAGGCGGCGCTGGCGAACGTGGCGTTCCTGCCGGGCGATGCCGTCAAGGTCGCCCTCGCCACGATCCTCACGCTGCTGCTGTACCGCGCGTACCCGCCGGCGTTCCCCGCGTCGGTCCGCGCCCGGCGCGCGGCGCGGGCGCGCGCGTGACGGCACCCGGCATCGAGGTGCGCGGGCTCGGCGTCGCCATCGACGGGGCCCGCATCCTCCGCGACGTCACGGTGTCGCTGCCGCAGCGCCGGATCGCCGTGATCGGGGCGAACGGATCGGGCAAGTCGACCTTCGCGCGCACGCTCAACGGCCTCGTCGCCCCGAGCGAGGGGACCGTGCGCGTGGCCGGCATCGACGTGGCCCGCGAGCCGCGGCGCGCGCGCGAGGCGGTGGGGTTCCTCTTCACGAATCCCGACGCGCAGCTGCTCATGCCCACGCCGATCGAGGACCTCTCCCTCTCTCTGCGCGCGGCGGGGGCGAGCCGGCGCGAGGTCGCCGCCGAGGCCATGGCGGCGCTCGAGCGCTTCGGCCTGGCCGAGCGGGCCGATCAGCCGTCGTACAGCCTCTCGGGCGGGCAGAAGCAGCTGCTCGCGCTGGCGGCCGTGCTCGTGCGCCGGCCCCGCGTGGTGGTGGCGGACGAGCCGACGACCCTGCTCGACCTCGGCAACGCCCGCCGCATGGCGCGGCTGCTGCTCGAGGGCGACGAGCGCGGCCCGGTGGCGGATCAGGTGGTCATCGTCACGCACGACCTCGAGCTGGCCGCGCGCTGCGACATCGCGCTGCGCTTCGGCGCGGGGCGGCTCGTGGAGGCGGGGGAGCCCGCGGGCGTGATCGACCGGTACCGCGCGGAGTTCCCGTGATCGCGCTCTACCGGCCGGGGCGCAGCCCGCTGCACCGCGCGCCGGCGGGGGCGAAGCTGCTCGGGCTCGCCGCGCTCGCCCTGGCAGTGTCGCTCATCCCTCACACGGTCTGGACGGCGGCCGGAACGCTCGTCGGGGTGCTGCTGCTGTTCCTGCTCGGCGGCATGGGGCCGGGGGAGTTCGGGCGCCAGTTGTGGCGGGCGAAGTGGATCGTCCTCCTCCTCGCGATCTCGCAGGCGGTGTTCCTGGGGCCGGAGGCGGCGCTCATCGGCACGACCCGCGTCGTGGCGATCGTGCTGCTCGCCGCGCTGGTGACGCTCACGACGCCCATGGGCGAGCTGCTCGAAGCGCTGCAGACCGCCCTCGGCCCGCTGCGGCGCGTGGGCGTGGACCCCTGGCGCGTGGCGTTCACCGTCTCGCTCGCGATCGCCGCCGTGCCGGTCGTCGCCGGCTTCGCCGCGCAGGTGCGCGAGGCGCAGCGCGCCCGCGGCGTGCGGCTGGGGCCGCGGGCCGTGGTCACGCTGCTCGTCCTCGCGCTGCGGCACGGCGACGACGTCGCCGACGCCCTCACGGCCCGCGGCCTGGCCTAGCGTCCGGCGCCGGACCAGGGGTCCGCTCTCACGGGCCGTCCCTCCGCGCGTCGGCGACGGGACGCGCGTCCGCGTCGTCCTCGCGCCGGCGATCGGCGCGGGTCTTGGTGATGCTGGCGACGGTGGCCACGGCGATGGTCGCGCCGATGAACAGCAGCGAGAACCAGATCGGGATCTCGGGCGCCCAGGCCACGCCCTCGCCGCCGTTGATGAACGGCAGCTCGTTCACGTGCAGGGCGTGCAGCAGCAGCTTCACGCCGATGAACGCGAGGATCACGGCGAGGCCCTGCGCGAGGTAGACGAGTCGCTCCAGCAGGCCGCCGATGAGGAAGAACAGCTGGCGCAGGCCCATGAGGGCGAACGCGTTCGCGGTGAAGACGATGTACGCCTCCTCCGTGAGCCCGTAGATCGCCGGGATGGAGTCGACCGCGAAGACGAGGTCGATGAAGCCGATCGCGACGATCGTCAGCAGCATGGGCGTGACCCAGCGGCGGCCGTCCTTGCGGACGGTGAGGCGATCGCCGTGGTACTCGTCCGTGACGGGCAGCACGCGGCGCACGAGGCGCATGAACGCGCCGTCGGCGGGATTGTCGTCGTGCCCGCCGCGGGCCTGCCGGTACGCGAGCACGAGCAGCAGCGCGCCGAAGACGTAGAAGATCCACGAGAGGTTGGCGATGAGCGCGGCGCCGACGGCGATGAAGATGCCGCGCAGGATGAGCGCGATGACGATGCCGATCATCAGCACCTTCTGCTGATAGATGCGCGGCACGGCGAAGCCGGTCATCACGATGAGGAACACGAAGAGGTTGTCGACCGACAGGGCCTTCTCGGTGAGGTAGCCGGCGAAGTACTCGCCGCCGTACGTCCATCCCGAGACAAGGCCGATGCCCACGCCGAACAGCAGCGCGAGGCCGATGTAGAAGGCCGACCAGCGGGCGGCCTCGCCGACCGAGGGCGCGTGCGGCTTGCGCACGTGCGCGAAGAACTCGTAGACGAAGAAGACGATCGTGACGAGGATGGTGATGCCCCACACGACAGGGGTGATGTTCAAGGAAGGCTCCAGGACTTGGCGTGGACGAATCGACATCAAGGTCTTCCCCATTCCCGTGACGGGAACCGGTGGCCCGGAGTGCGATGCACCCGTAGTGACGAGCCGACCGTGTCGGAGTACTCCCCTTGCACTCTCGATCCTAAGGGATCGAGATGGATGCGGGCTGTCAGCCCGGGCGGCGGCCTAGCTGAAGCCGACCACGCGGCGCGCGACGCGGTAGGTCAGCAGCGTGACGCGCCGCCCCACGGGCCCGGGCAGGTTGGCGCTCGTGCCCATCACGCCGTGGCGCAGCCGCGTGTAGATCCACGGGCTCTCGTGCTTGATCTCGCGCCACAGGGCGCGCCGCTGCGCGAGGTGCTCGGGCGTGCCCGCGCGCACGAGCAGGGCCGAGGTGATGCCGCACAGCACCTCGACGTGGTGCAGCACGTAGCCGTACAGCCCCTGCGGCACGGTCGAAGGATGGGGGAGGGCCGCGAGCACGAGGCGCGTCACCCGCAGCTGCTGGTCGACGCGGCGCACCATGACGGCGTCGTTGACCGACTGGTCCGCGCGACCGATGAAGTAGCGGTACAGGTCGACGTCGAGGTAGTACAGCCGGCGGGTGTGCACGAGCGGCTGCACGACGTAGAGGTTGTCGACGTAGAAGGTGTGCTCGGGCAGCGCCAGCCCGGACTCCCGCAGCAGCGCCGTGCGATACGTGAGGGCGTGCATCATGAGGTACTGGCGGCGCCCGAAGACGCCCACCTCGTCCCAGCCGAACACGCGCCGGCGCGGCATGACGTCCTCGTACCGGATGTGCCGGCGGCTTCGTCCCAGCCGCTCGTGCACGTAGTTCGTCACGACCGCATCGACGCCGCCGGTGGCCTCGAGTCGCTCGAGCGTCGCCACGAGCAGGCGCAGGGCGGGCACATCCAGCCAGTCGTCGGCGTCGAGGACCTTCAGGTACGCGCCTCGCGCGGCGGCGACGCCCGCGCCGATCGCGCCGCCGTGCCCGCGGTTGCGCTGATGGATGACGCGGAAGGTGTCGGGGTGCTCGAACGCGTAGCGGTCGGCGAGCGCGCCGGTGTCGTCGTGCGATCCGTCGTCGACGACGACGACCTCGATGCGCTGCACGCCGATGAGGGGGTCGAGTGCGCGGGCGAGATACGCGGCGGCGTCGTACGCGGGCACGACGATCGTCAGCAGGGGATGCACGTATAGATCGTCGTCGAAGACGGGCGTTGGCACCAATTCAGCTCGCATTCGTGGGATCGAGACGTGGGGAGGGGAGGAGGATCCGCAGCGAGAACCAGCGCTCGTCGGCGGAGATCGAGACCGTGCCGCCGTAGCGCTCGACCGTCTGCTCGATGCTGCGCAGGCCGTAGCCGTGATCGGAGCGGCGGCCCTTGCGCGAGACGATGCGGCCGTCGGCGCGGTGCAGGACGCCGTCGAAGGTGTTCTCGACGCGCAGCATGGCGAAGTCGTCCTGCGCGAACAGAGCGACGCGCACCGCGCGGCGGTCGGGATCGTCCACGCGCCGCGTGTTCTCGATGGCGTTGTCGAGCGCGTTGCCCATGACGGCGACGATGTCGAGGTCGCTCATCCCCTCGAGCAGGGCGCCGTCGGCCACGCACGTGATCTCGACGCCGTCCTCGCGGGCCGCGGTCGCCTTCGCGTGCAGCACGGCGTCGAGCACGGCGCTGCCGGTGTGGAAGAGCGCGCCGTCGTCGGCGAACGAGCGCTCCAGCTCGTCCACGAGACGCGAGCGCGCGCCCGGATCGGACTCGGCCCGCAGCGCCTGGATCGCGTGCTTCATGTCGTGGTGCTTGCGCGCGGTCTCGTCGATCGCGCGCTTGGTGGCGCGGTACTGCTCGTGCTGGCTGCGCAGCAGCGACTGCATCGCCTGCGTCTGCGCGCGCGAGCGCAGCTCCATGCGCCACTCCTGCTGCGCGTACAGGGCGATGCAGCCGCACAGGTCGACGAGGGTGCGGATGTAGAAGATCTCGGGTCCCAGGCGGCCCGAGAACGGCGTGTTCGCGTTGACGAAGCTGAGGTTCGACAGCGCGAAGGTGACCGCCGCGATGGCGCCGGCCGAGATCACCTCGCGCCAGCCCACCTCGAGCGGCTCGGCGCGCGGCATGTGGCGCGCCTCGGCCACGCCGGCGATCGCGAAGCACGCGCCGTACGTGGCGACGAGCAGGGCGACGGCGGGCGGGGTCAGCTGCCCCGTCGGGAAGAAGTAGGTGTGCAGCTGCCAGTGCAGCGAGGCGACGAGCTCGGCCAGCACGAACGCCCGCGCCGTGAGGTACGCCGTCGTCGCCCAGCCGCCGGCGACGCTCGTGCGCAGGAAGACGAGCATGACGACCACGGCGGCGAGCATGCCGACGGTCCACAGCGGCAGCGGCAGGGCGTCGGCGAGCAGCTGCGTGGCCACGAGCGCCGCGAGCCCCGCCGCGAGCACGGCCACGAGCGTTGCAGGGCCGACGCGCCGCCGCACGATCGCGATGTACACCAGGCACGCGCCCCACTCGGCGAGGCCGGTGCAGATGCGGGGGATATCGGGCAGCGCCTCGCCGATCACGAGGCCGCCCCGACGGAGCCGATGTGCGCCGCGAGGGCGGCGAGGAACGCCTTGCGCTTGGGCCGGCTGATCGGCAGGACCGTGCCGTCGCGCAGGCGGCACTCGCTCTGCTCGACCCCGGTCACGTGGGCGAGGTTGACGAGGTAGCCGCTGTTGCACCGCTGGAACGCCGCGCCGTCGAGCTCGGCCTCGAGGGCCTTCAGCGACGAGACGACCGAGTGCGTCGCGGTGTGGGTGTGGATGAGCACGCGGTGCCCGGCGGTCTCGAGGTACACGATGTCGGCGAGGTCGACGCGGTGGTGGGCGCCGTCGGCCTGGAACAGCAGGGTGCGCCGCTCGCGGCGCGCGAGCTGCGCGAGCACGCGATCCATCTCCTGCGCGAATGCGGGGTACGCGACGGGCTTGAGCAGGTAGCTCAGCGCCTGCACCTCGTAGCCGCCCACGGCGTAGCGCGGCGAGTTCGTGATGAAGACGATCACGACGTCGTCGTCCAGCTCGCGCACGCGCCGCGCGGCGGCCATGCCCGAGACGCGCTCCATCTCGATGTCGAGCAGCAGCACGTCGTACTCGGGCCGGTAGCCCGTCACGAGGCCCGCGCCGTCGTCGAACACCGACACGTCGAACCGCACCCCCCGATCCGCCTCGTAGCGGTTCAGGTGGGCGACGGCCTGCTCCCTGCTGTGCGGGTCGTCCTCGACGACGCCGACCCGCACGATGCCTTCCACGACGCCAGCCTACTGACGGGTCATGGCTGCGCTCACGATTCGCGCGGCCCCCGCGCCGGCTCGGCCGCCGCGGCATCGGCCTCGGCGTCGGCGTCGGCGGTCTCGGGCACCTGGCGGAAGATGACCTTGAAGATCGGGTAGAACACCCAGAACGAGATGGCGGCGTTGATGATCATCGTCACGACGTCGGCGGTCGTCTCGCCCGTCGCGCCCCAGCCCCATGTGTCGATCAGCAGCTCGTAGATGGGCGCCTTGTAGAAGCCCTGCGCGGCCGCCGCGATGAACGTGATCACGACGTACGCGACGGCGTACCAGAACGCCGCGCGCCAGATCGAGGTGTTCGACTTGAACGTGATGTTGCGCTGCGCGAAGAAGTTGAGCACCTGCGCGATGAGCAGCGTGATCTGCACCGCGAGGAAGTACGCCAGCCCGCCGCCGCCGGCGGGCAGCGGACCCGCGGCGTAGTCGAACATGTAGTACTGGCTGCCGTCCACGTTCGCGCCGATCGGCAGCCACCGGAAGTCCACGTCCACCAGGCCGGTGAAGCTGTCGAAGCCCCAGCGGAACAGCGGCATGAGCGCCAGCTGCAGCACCGTCACGCCGTTGGAGAGGAGGAAGAACATCGCGAACTTCGACAGCTCGGGATGCTTCTCCTGGAACGACGACCACCAGCGCCGGATCGAGGCGATCATGCGCGACCTCCACTCTGAGTCTCGAAGGAGCGGCGGGTGCGCCGCTCCGCCCGGCGTCCCCGCAGGAACGCTCGGATGATCTGGGCGAGACCGCGCAGGGCGCGGCCGTTCGCGAGCGTGAGCACGCCGTCGACGAGCTCGGGCGTCGCGAGTCCGCCCGACATCTTCGCGAGCGCCCGGAACGGCATGTTCAGCAGGAACAGCATGTTCAGGTCGGGCGTGCCCTTGCGCTCGGAGGAGGCGCGTCGCCCCTCGAGCAGGCGGTAGATGAGGCGTCCCAGTGCGCTGGGCGAGTCGGCGAGGCGCAGCAGCGGATCGTTCACACCGATCCTGCCCGCCTCGTCGACGCGCGGGACATCGCGGCCGAGCAGCGCCGCGAAAGCCTCGTCCGATACGTCCGTCGTCCGCGCGGGGTACGCGGCCAGGGCCGGATCGGGCTCGCCCGCCGGGACGGTGCCCGCGACGTCGAGCGACGCGGTGAGGCGGAGGTCGCGCACGCTCGCGCCGACGCGCACCTCGTAGCGACCGGCCTCCACCTGCCACGACGCGGTCTCGGTGTCGTAGAACCGCAGGGCGCGCTCGGGGAGCGGGACGGTGATCGTGCGCGCCTCGCCGGGCTCGAGGTGCACCTTGCGGAAGCCGGCGAGCGCGAGTGCCGGGCGCAGCACGCGGCTCGCGTCCGCGCGGGCGACGTACACCTGCGCGACCTCCGCGCCGGCGACAGGTCCCGTGTTCTCGAGGGTGAAGGCGGCCTCGCGCTCGGTGACGACGAGGTCGCGGTAGGCGAACGTCGTGTAGCTGAGCCCGAAGCCGAACTCGAACGCGACGTCCGCGCCGGTGCTCTCGTACCAGCGGTAGCCGACGAACGGACCCTCCCGGTACTCGGCGGTCGCGCCCGTGGCGGGGAACGCCCCGGCGGTGGGGGTGTCGGCGAGCGAGACGGGGAGCGTCTCGGCGAGGCGCCCCGACGGGTTCACGGCGCCCGTGATCACGTCGACGAGCGCCTCCGCGCCGGCCTGGCCGCCGAGGTAGCCGTGGACGAGGGCGCGCGCGTCGGACGCCCAGCCCGTCTCGACGGCGCCGCCCGCGCTGAGCAGGACGACGACGGGCACGCCCGTCGCGGCGACCGCGCGCAGCGTCTCGATCTGGTTGCGCGGGATCTCGAGGGTCGCGCGATCCATCCCCTCCGACTCGGCCGTCTCCGGCAGGCCGAGGCACACGATCGCGACGTCCGCCTCGCGGGCCGCCCGCGCGGCCTCGGCGACGAGGGCGGGTTCGGGCGCGCCGTCGCGGCGGAAGCCCTGGGCGTGGCCGGCGAGGGCGAGCGGGGAGGCGGCGACGGCGTCGACGAGGTTCGTCACCCGCGTGGCGTTGACGAGCGACGATCCGGCGCCCTGATAGCGGGGGTTCTGCGCGAAGTCGCCGATGAGCGCCACGCGCGTGCCGGCGGCGAGCGGGAGGATGCCGCCCTCGTTGCGGAGCAGCACGGCCGACTCGGCGGCGGCGCGGCGGGCGAGCGCGTGGTGGCCCGCGACGTCGATCGCGACGCGCGCGGCGTCGTTCGCCGTGCGCTCGATGAGCACGAGCAGCTCGCGGACGCGGTCGTCGAGGTCGCTCTCGGCGAGCTCGCCGGCCTCGACCGCCGCGACGATCTCGCGCGCCGACGTGAAGCCGGGGGAGGGCATCTCGAGCGTGCCGCCGGCGGCGACGGCCGCCGCGGCGTCGTTCCCGCCGCCCCAGTCGCTGATGACGGCGCCGTCGAAGCCCCACTCGTCGCGCAGCACGCCCTTCAGGAGGTGTGCGTTCTCGTGGGCGTAGGTGCCGTTCACGAGGTTGTACGACGACATGATCGCCCAGGGGCGGGCCTCGCGCACGACGATCTCGAACGCCGTGAGGTAGATCTCGCGCAGCGTGCGCTCGTCGAGCACGGAGTCGCTGGCCATGCGGCGCAGCTCCTGGCTGTTCGCGGCGAAGTGCTTGGGGGTGGCGGCCACGCCCTGCGACTGGATGCCGCGCACGTATGCGGCGGCGAGGCGGCCGGACAGCTCCGGGTCCTCGGAGAAGTACTCGAAGCTGCGCCCGCCGAGCGGGCTGCGCTTGATGTTGAGGCCCGGCCCGAGCAGCACGTTCACGCCCTGCGCGCGCGCCTCCTCGCCGAGCGCCGTGCCGATCCGCTCGGCCAACTCCTCGTCCCACGCGTTCGCGACGGTCGCGGCGGTGGGGAAGCACGTGGCGGGCTCGGAGGCGGCGATGCCGAGGTGGTCGCCCGCGCCCGTCTGCTTGCGCACGCCGTGCGGGCCGTCGGCCATCCAGATCCGGTCGATGCCGGCGCGCGGCACGGGGCGCGTCTGCCACGTGTTGTCGCCGCTGAGCAGCGCCGCCTTCTCGAGCAGGGTGATGCGGGAGATCGTGTCGTCGTGGGTCATGCGTTGCTCCTGTGGGGTGACGTCCCGCCGGGCCGGCGGGACGGGGGGGGGGGGGGGCGAGGAGGGCGCCCGCCCCGGTGTGCGTCAGGCCGTCGCGGCGCCTTCCGCCTCGGCCGGCGCGCCGGAGGTACGGTGACGGCGCACGCGGATCACGACCCACACGATGCCGGCCGCGATGAGCAGGCCGAGGGCGATCGTGCCCCACAGGACCCCGAGCTCCCAGCCGGCCATGTGGTACTCGAGCGTCGCGCCCGGCGCCATGCCGTTCATCGCGTTCGAGTTGGCGACCGTGTAGAGGATGTGGTGCATGGCGGTGCGCATGTTGTGCACCGCCGCGGCGCTCTCCGTGTCCTGCATGACCTTGGAGCCGGCGAAGGTGAGCTGCAGGTCGGAGCCCGCGGCGATGCCCTGGTCGGCGTACATGTAGTCGTACAGGTTGAAGTCGGTGATGACGAAGCCGTCGAAGCCCCACTCCTCGCGCAGCACGTCGGTCATCAGCGCCGTCGATCCGCCGGCCCACGTGGTGCCGAGCAGGTTGAACGAGCTCATGATGCCGAGCGCGCCGACCGTGGCGGTCTGCGGCTCACCCTCGGCGTCGAGGTAGGGGACCTCGCCCGAGGTCTCCTTCACGGGGATCTCGAACGCCTTGAGGTAGATCTCGCGCATCGCCTGCTCGGTGACCCACGTCGCCAGGCCCTTGCCGTTGACGCGGTTGGTCTCCTGGTCGTTCAGCGCGAAGTGCTTCGTCAGTGTGTAGACGCCGCGCTCCATCGCACCGTTCGAGACGGCCGTGGCGAGCTTGCCCGAGATGACCGGGTCCTCCGAGTAGTACTCGAAGTTGCGGCCCGCGAAGGGCGAGCGGTGCAGGTTGACCGCCGGGGCGTACCAGCCGTTGGCGCCCATCGTGAGCGCCTCGTTGCCGACGGAGACGCCCATCTCGTGCGCGAGGTCGACGTTCCAGGTCTGGCCGATGAGGTACTCGGACGGGAACGCCGTGCCGGTCCACAGGCCCGGGTTGATGAACGAGCTGAAGCCGGCGGGGCCGTCGAGGTCGTTCGTGCGGATCTTGCCGATCTCCGGGATGGCCGCCGTGTTGTAGGCGCCCGAGAGCAGCACGTCGGTCATGTCCTCGACCGTGAGCTGGTCGAGCAGCTCGTCCCACTTCGGGTCGTCCGCGTCGAGGCCGCGCAGGTCGATCAGCGAGAGGTCGTTGTCGGCGCCGGTGGTCGGCATCTCCACATCGGCCTCGGCGTTGACGGCGGCCGCGTCGTACGGCTCGAAGCCCTCGACGACGGCGTCGCTCGCGACGAAGTCGTCGCCCTCGGGGGCGGTGGGGAAGGTACCGGCGAAGTCCGCGCGCGAGAACTCGGTGCGGTTCTCGTCGAACGCTGCCGAGACGTCGTCGAAGCGGTTCACGGCCGGGACCTCGTCGCTCGCGCGACCGTCGACGTAGGCGATCGTCTCGTCCACCGTGTAGGTGATGGGCTCGACGCCCGCCGCCAGGTGGTGCGAGTCGGTCTGGAGCTTGAGCTCGTAGTCGCCCTGCTCGAGCACGTACGCGCCCGCGCCGCGCCAGTCGTAGGAGGCCATGTCCTCGACGTCCATCGTGACGGTGACCGTCTCGGTCGCGCCCGGCTCGATGACCGGGGTCTTGACGAAGTCGCCGAGCACGACGTGCGCCTTCTCGATGCCGCCCGGCGTGTACGGAGCGGTGTAGTACAGCTGCACGACGTCCTTGCCCGCGACGTCGCCCGTGTTCGTCACGGCCACGTCGATCGAGATCTCGCCGTCGACGTCGCCGAGCTCCTGCCCGGTCACGGCCCACTCGAACTCGGTGTAGCTGAGGCCGTAGCCGAAGGGGTAGACCACGGCCTGGTCGTAGTCGATGAAGCCCTCGGCGGCCGCGGTCTCGTAGTAGCGGTAGCCGACGTAGATGCCCTCCTCGTAGTCCACGAAGTAGGCGTCGTCGATGTTCTCGTACGCGTAGTCGCCGAAGTTGGCGAACGTCGGGTCGGCGGTGAAGTCGCGCGCGAAGACGTCGACGGTGTGACCGGAGGGGTTCACGTCGCCGTTCAGGATGGAGCCGAGGGCCTGGAAGCCGTTGGCGCCGGGGGAGCCGACGAGCAGGATGCCGTCGATCTCCGGGTCGTCCTGCAGCGTGCCGAGCTCGAACGACGTCGAGGCGTTGACGAGCACGACGACGTCGTCGAAGTGCTCCTTCGCGAGGTTGAGGGCGTCGATCTCGTCGGTGTTCAGCTCGAGCTGGTGCGTGCCGGGCTCGGCGCGGTCGTCCCACGCCGTCATGTCGGTGGCGAGGTCGCCGCCCTCACCGCCGCCGCGGCCGATCACGACGATCGCCGCGTCGCCGTACTCGCCGAACGAGTCGATCGCCGCGTCGGTGTAGTCGCTCACCGGCATCTCGCCGATGTTGTAGTTGGAGGCCTCGGGGTCGTCCATCACGATGTTCGTGCGGCCGCCGTCGGCGGGGGCGTTGTCGGCGGCGAAGTCCGCGAGGAGGTCGTAGACCGTGTCGTTGACGGTGAAGCCGCCGGCCTCGATGCCCGCGCGGATGTTCGTCGCGCTCGTCGTGTCGGCGGTGCCCGATCCGGAGCCGCCGTAGACCGGGTCGGCGGCGCCGCGGCCGAGCAGCGTCACGGCGCCCGGCTCGAGCGGCAGGGTGCCGTTGTTCTTGACGAGGGTCATGCCCTCCTCGGCGATCTTCACGACCGTCTCGGTCGACGCGGCCTTGGCCTCGTCGACGGTGGCGTGGTCGCCCTCGTAGTACCGGGTGTCCCAGTCCTCGGTCTCGGCGGTGTTCTTGATCTCCCAGGTGCCCGCGCCCATGTAGGACTCGATGGCGCCGCGGAACATGCCGATCGCGACGTTCGCACCGACGGCGACCACCGTCACGAACGCGAGGACCGGTACCCAGATCCAGAGGAATCTCTTGTTGCTCATCGGCTTCTTCGGCTTCTTCGCCGTGGCGTCGCTCACGTGCTGCTCTCCTTGCAGTTCCCGCGCCCCTGCATCCGTGCAGGCGCGTCCGGTGTCATAGGGACCTTCTCGACATCTCAGCACCCGGCCCGTCGGCGGCGCGGCCGGCATGCAGAATCTGTCGTCTGCCGTGCATAACCTGCACTCCCGGCTCGCGGGCGGCGCACGCGACGTAGGATGGGAGGCTGGCGCGGTCGCGCCCGATCCCCGAAAGAACGGATGTTCCGCTGTGCTTGCCGTGCACGACCTCGAGATCCGCGTCGGCGCGCGCATGCTCATGTCCGGCGTGACGTTCCGCGTGGGTCCCGGAGACAAGGTGGGCCTCGTCGGCCGCAACGGAGCCGGAAAGACCACCCTCACGAAGGTGCTGGCCGGCGACCTCATCCCCGCCGGAGGCCGCGTGGACCGCAGCGGCGAGCTCGGGTACCTGCCGCAGGATCCGCGCTCCGGCGATCCCGAGGAGCTCGCGCGCACCCGCATCCTCGACGCCCGCGGGCTCGGATCGATCCAGCTCGGCATGGCGAAGGCCAGCGAGGAGATGGCCTCGGACGACCCGAAGGTCGCCGAGAAGGCCATGAAGCGCTTCGGCAACCTCATGGAGCGCTTCGAGGGCCTGGGCGGCTACGCGGCCGAGGCCGAGGCGGCCACGATCGCGAACAACCTCTCGCTGCCCGACCGCATCCTCGACCAGCCGCTCAAGACGCTCTCGGGCGGCCAGCGCCGCCGCATCGAGCTGGCACGCATCCTCTTCAGCGACGCCGGCACGATGATCCTCGACGAGCCGACGAACCACCTCGACGCCGACAGCGTGGTGTGGCTGCGCGAGTTCCTGAAGTCGTACAAGGGCGGTCTCATCGTCATCAGCCACGACGTGGACCTCGTGGAGGAGACCGTCAACCGCGTCTTCTACCTCGACGCCAACCGCCAGGTGATCGACATCTACAACATGGGCTGGAAGCACTACCAGCGCCAGCGCGTGGCCGACGAGGAGCGCCGCCGCAAGGAGCGCGCCAACGCCGAGAAGAAGGCGTCGGTGCTGCAGCAGCAGGCCGCGCGCTTCGGCGCCAAGGCTTCGAAGGCCGCCGCCGCCCACCAGATGGTCGCGCGCGCCGAGAAGCTGCTGTCGGGCCTCGAGGAGGTGCGCCAGGAGGATCGCGTCGCCAAGCTGCGCTTCCCCAAGCCGGCGCCGTGCGGCAAGACGCCGCTCATGGCGAAGTCGCTGTCGAAGTCGTACGGCGCGCTCGAGATCTTCGCCGGGGTGGACCTCGCGATCGACCGCGGCTCGAAGGTGGTCGTGCTGGGGCTGAACGGCGCGGGCAAGACCACGCTGCTGCGCATCCTGGCGGGCGTCGACAAGAGCGACACGGGCCAGATCGAGCCGGGCCACGGCCTGAAGATCGGCTACTACGCGCAGGAGCACGAGAACCTCGACGTGAACCGGTCGGTGCTGGAGAACATGATCTCCGCCGCCCCCGACCTCAACGAGACCGAGGCCCGCAAGGTGCTCGGGTCGTTCCTGTTCACGGGCGACGACGTTCTCAAGCCCGCGGGCGTGCTCTCCGGCGGTGAGAAGACGCGCCTGTCGCTCGCGACGCTCGTCGTCTCGAGCGCCAACGTGCTGCTGCTCGACGAGCCGACGAACAACCTCGATCCGGCCTCCCGCGAGGAGATCCTCGGCGCCCTGTCGCACTACGAGGGCGCAGTCGTGCTCGTGTCGCACGACGAGGGCGCCGTGGAGGCGCTCAACCCGGAGCGCGTGCTGCTGCTGCCCGACGGCGTCGAGGACATCTGGAACCGCGACTACCTCGAGCTGATCACCCTGGCCTGACGCTCACGCGTCCAGCAGCGCGTCCTCCTCCTCGGCGTCCCGATCGCGGCGCTTCGCACGCGGCCGTCGCGGCGGCGCGGGGGCCGACTCGTCGTCGTCCTCGTCCTCGTCCGGGTCGAGATCCTCCTCGCGCTTCGCGGCGATCTCGGTGCGGATGATGTAGCCGATGAAGCCGAAGCCCATGACGGCGAAGAGGATCCACTGGATCGCGTACGACAGGTGCGGACCGGGATCCTCGGTGGGCGGCGTCAGCTCGCCGGGGCGCTCGGCGGGCGCCGGATCCTCCGACACCATGATCCCGTAGGCGCTCACGATCGTCCCGTCGCCCGCGACATCCGCCACGGACGGCAGGTGCAGCGTCGGCAGCTGGCCCTCGGGCGCGGTGCGGCCCGACTCGGGCAGCGGCTCGCCCGGGCGCAGCCGCGCGATCACGGTGACCTCGCCTTCGGGGGCGGCGGGCACGAACTCCGGCTCGGACTCGTGGCCGGGCGGCACCCAGCCTCGGTCGACGACGAAGATCCGTCCGTCCTCGAGGCGCAGCGGCACGAGCACCTCGAACGCCGCCGTGCCGCCCTGCGCGCGATTGCGCACGAGCAGCTGGTGCTCCGTGAGGTACTCGCCGGTCAGTTCGACGGGGCGCCACTCGTCGGCGGGGTCGAGGTCGTCGGTGCCGGCGATCAGCTGCTCGACGGGCACGGGCTCGGCGTCGTAGTTCGCCTCGACGAGCGCGATCATCGCGGCGCGCTCCTCGTTGCGCGAGAACTGCCAGTGCGACAGGAAGCCGCACACGACGGCGAACAGGGCCGCGACGAGGCCGTAGACGGTCCAGCGGACGGCGGGGGAGCTGTTCTTCACGAGGCGACCCCCTCGACGACCTCGAGCGGGAAGCCGCGGGAGCCGAGGAAGTCGCGCAGATAGGCGACGTGCTCGTCGCACGCCAGCCACACCTTGCGGCGCTCGGGGGCGTGGATCTTCGGGTTGCGCCAGCGGATGCTCCACGCGGCCGCGGCGCGGCAGCCGGCGCGCGAGCACGTGGGCTCGACGGGGTCGAGGCCGATCACGAGGGCTCGCCGTCCTCGCGCGGCGCCGGGCGGGGCGCCTCCGCGATCCGGATCACCCACGGATCCTCCGGCGCGGCCTGCGGGGTGGCCTCGATCCGCGCCCGCTCGGGGCTCACGGCGCCCGACACCACGCGGGGCGAGGCGGCGTTGGCCATCACCACGGCGATGTACGGCAGGAAGATCGCGCCGACGGCGAAGACCGCCGTGTGCCAGCCGTACGGCACGACGGCGGCGCACAGGATGACGCACGCGAGGCGGACGGCCATCGTGAGCAGGTAGTTGCGCATGCGCAGGTTCTCGTCGTCCTCCGGAGACATCTCCAGGGACGTCGCAGACTGGGCCCTCGACGCGCGCTTCACGATGCTTCCAGCGTACGCGTGCCGGGGCTGTGCGGCCGCTGCCCGTAGGCTGGTGGGCGGTCCGAATCCCCAGCCAGGAGGCACATCCGTGAGCACCGAGAACGTCGTCCTCGTCACCGGCGGCAACCGCGGCATCGGCCGCGCCATCGCCGAGCGCTTCGTGCGCGACGGCCACCGCGTCGCGGTGACCGCCCGCAGCGGCGAGGGCCCCGAGGGGGCGCTCACCGTGCACGCCGACGTCAACGACGGCGCCTCGCTCGACGCCGCGATCGCCGAGGTCGAGGCGCAGCTCGGCCCCGTGACGACCGTCGTGGCGAACGCGGGCATCACCCGCGACACCCTGCTGATGCGCATGAGCGACGAAGACTTCGACGCCGTCGTCGGCACGAACCTCGGCGGCGCGTTCCGCACCGTCAAGCGCGCCATCAAGAGCATGATCAAGGCACGCCGCGGCCGCATCATCCTCATCTCCAGCGTCTCAGGCCTGTACGGCGTGGCCGGTCAGGCCAACTACTCCGCCTCGAAGGCCGGCCTCGTGGGCTTCGCCCGCGCGATCACCCGCGAGCTGGGCGGCCGCGGCATCACGGCGAACGTCGTGGCACCGGGCTTCATCGAGAGCGATATGACGGCCGAGCTGGACGACGCGACGCAGGCCACCTACAAGAAGCAGATCCCGGCCGGTCGCTACGGATCGGCCGACGAGGTCGCGGGCGTCGTCGCGTGGCTCGCCTCCGACGACGCCGCCTACATCTCGGGCGCCGTCATCCCCGTCGACGGCGGGCTGGGGATGGGGCATTAGTTTTTATTGAATCTGCGCCGCTCGGGCTGTTTTCTTTTTTGAATCTGCGCGCGCTCGGGCTGTTTTCTTTTTGAATCTGCGCGCGCTCGGGCGCCGCTCCGCGGCGCCGCTCGCGTGCTCGCGCCGGCGCGTCCCGCGCCGACGAGGCGGCGCTTCGCGCCGCGGGGGGGGC
>NZ_JBMDJT010000021.1:0-43718 GCF_057809335.1 Microbacterium sp. FG3
CGAAGCGCCGCCTCGCTCTCGCGGGACGCGAGAGCGCGAGCACGCGAGCGGCACCGCGAAGCGGTGCCCGACCGCGCGCAGACGCTTCTGAAAAGAAAAACCGCAAAGCGGGTGCCCGAGCGGCGCAGACGCTTCTGAAAAGAAGGGGCCCGGCCGAAGCCGAGCCCCTTCTCATCGGGCGGGTCTCACACCCGGCCGCGCAGGACGGCCTGCTTGACCTCGGCGATCGCCTTCGTGACCTCGATGCCGCGGGGGCACGCCTCGGTGCAGTTGAAGGTCGTGCGGCAGCGCCACACGCCCTCCTTGTCGTTGAGGATGTCCAGGCGCACCTGGGCCTCGTCGTCGCGCGAGTCGAAGATGAAGCGGTGCGCGTTCACGATCGCGGCGGGGCCGAAGTACTGCCCGTCGGTCCAGAACACGGGGCACGACGTGGTGCACGCGGCGCACAGGATGCACTTGGTCGTGTCGTCGAAGCGCTCGCGGTCGGCGATCGTCTGCAGGCGCTCCTTGCCCTTCTCGGGCGCCGACTTCGACTGCAGGAACGGCTGCACCTCGCGGTACGCCTCGAAGAAGGGGTCCATGTCGACGATCAGGTCCTTCTCCAGGGGGAGACCCTTGATCGCCTCGACGTACACGGGCTTCGAGATGTCGAGGTCCTTGATGAGCGTCTTGCAGGCCAGGCGGTTGCGGCCGTTGATGCGCATGGCGTCGGATCCGCAGATGCCGTGGGCGCACGAGCGGCGGAACGCGAGGGAGCCGTCGATGTCCCACTTGATCCGGTGCAGGGCGTCGAGCACGCGGTCGGTCGAGTACATCTCGACGTCGTAGTCGACCCACTTCGGCTCGCTGTCGACCTCGGGGTCGAAGCGGCGGATCATGAACGTGACCAGGTAGGACTGGACGGCCTGCTCCTCGGCGGGAGCCTCGGGTGCGGCGGACGACATCAGTACTTCCTCTCCATGGGTGCGTAGCGGAGCTCGCCGGCGTCATCCTTCGTGAACACCACGGGCTTCCAATCGAGCTTGATGTGGTCCTCGGGATCCGGCGAGTGCGGGTCTCCCGTGAGGTACGCCATCGTGTGCTGCATGTAGTTGGCGTCGTCGCGGTCGGGGTAGTCCTCGCGCATGTGGCCGCCGCGGCTCTCCTTGCGGTTGCGCGCGGCGTAGGCGACGATCTCGGCCAGGTCGAGCAGGAAGCCCAGCTCCACGGCCTCGAGCAGGTCGGTGTTGTACCGCTTGCCCTTGTCGTCGACGTACACGTTCTGGTAGCGCTCGCGCAGGTCGTGGATCGTGCCGAGGACGTTCGTGAGCGTCTCCTCGGTGCGGAACACCTGGGCGTTCTTGTCCATCTCCTCCTGGAGCGTGGTGCGGATGTCGGCGATCCGCTCGGTGCCCTTGCGGGTGCGGATGGTCTCGAGCATCTCGCGGACCTCCTTGGCGGGGTCGTCCGGGAGGGGCACGAAGTCGGCGCTCTGCGCGTACTTCACGGCGTTGATGCCGGCGCGCTTGCCGAACACGTTGATGTCGAGCAGCGAGTTGGTGCCCAGGCGGTTGGCGCCGTGCACCGAGACGCACGCGCACTCGCCGGCCGCGTACAGGCCGGGCACGACGGTGTCGTTGTCGGCGAGCACCTCGGCGTCGTTGTTCGTGGGGATGCCGCCCATCGCGTAGTGCGCGGTCGGCATGACCGGCACCGGCTCGACGACGGGGTCGACGCCCAGGTACGTGCGCGCGAACTCCGTGATGTCGGGCAGCTTGGTCTCGAGCACCTCGGCGCCCAGGTGGGTGCAGTCGAGGTAGACGTAGTCCTTGTTCGGCCCGGCGCCGCGGCCCTCGAGGACCTCCTTGACCATGCAGCGCGCCACGATGTCGCGGGGCGCGAGGTCCTTGATCGTGGGGGCGTAGCGCTCCATGAAGCGCTCACCCGAGGCGTTGCGCAGGATCGCGCCCTCGCCTCGCGCTCCCTCGGTGAGGAGGATCCCAAGGCCGGCGAGGCCGGTGGGGTGGAACTGGAAGAACTCGATGTCCTCGAGCGGCAGGCCCTTGCGCCAGATGATGCCGACGCCGTCGCCCGTGAGGGTGTGGGCGTTCGAGGTGGTCTTGAACATCTTGCCGAAGCCGCCCGTGGCGAAGACGACCGACTTGGCGTGGAAGACGTGCAGGTCGCCCGTCGCGAGCTCGTACGCGACGATGCCGGCGATCCGGGTGCGGCCCTCGTCGTCCTTCACGGTGATGAGGTCGAGCGCGTAGAACTCGTTGTAGAACTCGATGCCGAGCTTGACGCAGTTCTGGAAGAGCGTCTGCAGGATCATGTGACCCGTGCGGTCGGCCGCGTAGCAGGCCCGGCGCACCGGGGCCTTGCCGTGCTCGGCGGTGTGGCCGCCGAAGCGACGCTGGTCGATCTTGCCGTCGGGCGTGCGGTTGAACGGCAGGCCCATGTTCTCGAGGTCGATGACGGCGTCGATCGCCTCCTTGGCGAGGATCTCGGCCGCGTCCTGGTCGACGAGGTAGTCGCCGCCCTTGATCGTGTCGAAGGTGTGCCACTCCCACGAGTCCTCCTCGACGTTCGCGAGCGCCGCGGCCATGCCGCCCTGCGCCGCGCCCGTGTGCGAGCGGGTGGGGTAGAGCTTGGTCACCACCGCGGTCTTGGCGCCGGGGCCGGCCTCGATGGCGGCCCGCATGCCGGCGCCGCCGGCGCCGACGATCACGACGTCGTACTGGTGGTGGTAGACGCCGTTCTTCAGCTCGGCGTCGGGGTACTTCTGAGTCACGAATCCGCTCTCTTCAGTCGGTTCAGGCGGCGGGGCAGGAGTCCCACAGGACGCTGTCCGGGGTCACGCCGAGGCACGGGTCGAAGGTGAACACCACGAGGGTGCCGAGCACGATCATGAGCGCGGCCGCGATCCAGATGGCCCACACCAGCGCGGTGCGCAGGCGGGCGCCCCGGATGTAGTCGTTCACGATCGTGCGCATGCCGTTGGCGCCGTGGATGAAGGCCAGCCACAGCATCAGCACGTCCCACCACTGCCAGAACGGCGAGGCGAGCTTGCCGGCGACGAACGCGAAGTTGATCGCCTGCACGCCGCCCTCCGGCAGGATCAGGTTCGAGATGAGGTGGCCGAAGATGAGGACGATCAGCAGCACGCCCGAGACGCGCATGTAGAGCCAGCCCCACTTCTCCCAGTTGGAGCCGCGGCCTCGCGCCGAGCGCGGGGCGGCGATGGCGTCGGCGGTCATCAGTGCCCACCTCCCGAGAAGACGTTGATGAGGTGGCGCGGCGTGAAGCCGGCCATCACGACGACCCAGACGCCGATGACGCCCCAGAACAGCCAGCGCTGGTACCTGGCGCCCTTGGCCCAGAAGTCGACGAGGATGATCCGCAGCCCGTTGAAGGCGTGGAACACGATCGCGCCGACGAGCGCGACCTCGCCGAGGCCCATGATCTCGGTCTGGTACGTCCCGATGACGGCGTTGTACGCCTCCGGCGAGACGCGGATGAGGGCGGTGTCGAGCACGTGCACCAGGAGGAAGAAGAAGATGGCGACGCCGGTGATGCGATGCAGCACCCACGACCACATTCCTTCGCGCCCGCGGTAGAGGGTGCCCCGCGGCGTCTTCGAGGTGGTCTCCGACACCGACGGCGTCGGGCGTGCGGTGGTGGACACGACGGCCTCCTTGTCGATGCGAGGTTTCGCGGACGGCGGAACCGAAGCGTCCCTGCCGAACGCCTTCATCCTATTCCCGCCCCGCGAGCGCGGCGACGAAGGGCACCCTAACTATCGACGTCGAGATGAATCCGTGACCTCGCGGGGCCGGCGCGAGGTCGTGCCCGGGTGCGCGGCGGCCGCGGCCGTTAGCCTGTGGGCATGAGCGACACGATCCCGGACTTCTTCGCCGTCATCCCCGCCGGCGGCATCGGCTCGCGCCTGTGGCCGCTCTCGCGCGCGGAGGCGCCGAAGTTCCTGCACGATCTGACCGGCTCCGGGGTGTCGCTGCTGCGCGAGACGTGGGACCGCCTGCTGCCGCTCACGGGCCCCGACCGGATCTCGGTGGTCACGGGCGTGGCCCACGGCCCCGCGGTGGGCAAGACGCTGCCCGACATCCCGTCCGCCAACGTCTTCCACGAGCTCGACCCTCGCGACTCGGCCGCCGCGATCGGCCTGGCCGCCGCCGTGCTGCACCGCCGCGATCCCGACGTCATCATCGGATCGTTCGCGGCGGATCACGTGATCCAGCGCCAGCGCGCGTTCGAGTTCGCCGTGCGGCAGGCCGTGGCCGTCGCGCGCGAGGGGTACATCTGCACGATCGGGATCACGCCGTCGGAGCCCTCGGTCGGCTTCGGCTACATCAAGACGGGCGACGAGCTCGACGTGACGGACGCTCCCATGGCGTCGACCGTGGAGCGCTTCGTCGAGAAGCCCGACCTCGACACGGCGCGGCGGTACTTCGCCGACCGCTCGTTCCTGTGGAACGCGGGCATGTTCATCTCGCGCGCCGACGTGCTGCTGGGCGAGCTGGAGGCCAACGAGCCCGAGCTGCACGCGGGGCTGCTCGAGATCGCCGCCGCGTGGGACACCGATGCGCGCGACGAGGTGCTCGGCCGGGTGTGGCCCGCGCTCAAGAAGATCGCGATCGACTACGCCGTGGCCGAGCCGGCCGCCGAGAAGGGGCGCCTCGCGGTGGTGCCCGGCCAGTTCGACTGGGACGACGTGGGCGACTTCGCGAGCCTGTGGAACCTCGTCTCCAACGGCCGGCGCCAGGATGTGTCGATCCTGGGCGAGAACAAGGGCGTGCTGGCGGACGAATCGCACGGGCTGGTCGTATCGCAGACCGACCGCGTGATCGCGGTGGTGGGGCTCGACGACGTCATCGTCGTCGACACGGCCGACGCGCTGCTCGTGACGAACAGCGCCCACGCGCAGCGCGTGAAGAGCGTGGTCGGCGCGCTGCAAGCACGCGGCCGCGACGCGGTGCTGTAGCGGCGGCGCGGGGCTCCGCGCCGCGGCGGACGGAAGGGCGATAATCGAGCGATGGACATCGACTGGGATCGGCTGCGCGACGCGGCCACCGCCATGCTCGAGCGGGCATACGTTCCGTACTCGCGCTACCCCGTGGGCGCCGCGGCGATCGCGACCGACGGACGCATCGTGACCGGCTGCAACGTCGAGAACGCCTCGTACGGGCTCGGACTGTGCGCCGAGTGCGGGCTCGTCTCGAACCTCGCCGCCACGGGCGGTGGGCAGCTCGTGGCGTTCGTGTGCGTGAACCGCGACGGCGACGTCATCATGCCGTGCGGCCGCTGCCGCCAGCTGCTGTACGAGTTCTCGGTGCCCGGCATGCTGCTCGAGACGGTGTCGGGCATCCGCACGATCGACGAGGTGCTGCCCGACGCGTTCGGGCCGCGCGACCTGGAGATCGTGCGGTGACCGAGCCGTTCGACGCCGTCGACGTCATCCGCGCCAAGCGCGACGGCGGCGCGGTACCCGAGCCCGCGCTGCGATGGATGATCGACGCGTTCACGCGCGGCTACGTGGCCGACGCCCAGATGTCGGCCTTCGCGATGGCGGTGCTGCTGAACGGCATGACGCGCGAGGAGATCCGCGTCCTGACCGAGGCGATGATCGCCTCGGGGGAGCGGATGTCGTTCGCCGGCCTCGGCAAGCGCACCGTCGACAAGCACTCGACGGGCGGTGTGGGCGACAAGATCACGCTGCCGCTCGCGCCGCTCGTGGCCTCGTTCGGCGTGGCGGTGCCGCAGCTGTCGGGCCGGGGCCTCGGGCACACGGGCGGCACGCTCGACAAGCTCGAGTCGATCCCCGGCTGGCGCGCGGCGCTGTCGAACGACGAGCTCATGGCGCAGCTGCGCGACGTCGGCGCGGTGATCTGCGCGGCGGGTGCGGGGCTGGCGCCGGCCGACAAGCGGCTCTACGCGCTGCGCGACGTGACCGGCACGGTCGAGGCGATCCCGCTGATCGCCTCGAGCATCATGTCGAAGAAGATCGCCGAGGGCACCGAGGCGCTCGTGCTCGACGTGAAGTTCGGATCCGGGGCCTTCATGAAGGATCCCGAGAGGGCGCGGGAACTGGCGCACACGATGGTCGCGCTGGGCGAGGACTCGGGCGTGCGCACCACGGCGCTGCTCACCGACATGAGCACGCCGCTCGGCCGGGCGATCGGCAACGCCAACGAGGTGCGCGAATCGGTCGAGGTGCTCGCCGGCGGCGGCCCCGCGGATGTCGTCGAGCTCACCGTGGCGCTCGCGCGCGAGATGCTCGCGCTCGCGGGCCTGCCGGATGCCGATCCGGAGGCGGCGCTGCGCGACGGCCGCGCGATGGACTCCTGGCGCGCGATGATCGCCGCGCAGGGCGGCGACGCCGACGCCACGCTGCCGGCCCCGCGCGAGACGCACACCGTCACGGCGCCGCGGGACGGCGTGGTCGCCCGGATGGACGCCTTCGGCTTCGGCGTGGCGGCGTGGCGCCTGGGCGCCGGCCGGGCGCGCGCCCAGGACCCGGTCGTGCATGCCGCCGGCATCGACCTGCACGCCAAGCCGGGCGAGCGGGTGACGGCGGGCCAGCCGCTGTTCACCCTGAGCGCCGACGACGCCGCGCGCTTCGACCGCGCGCTCGAGGCGCTGGGCGACGCGTGGGACATCGCGGGCGAGGCGCCCGCGCCGCGCCCCCTCATCGCCGAGCGGATCGCGGCGTGACGGGCGCGATCCGCGACCTGCCCAAGGTATCGCTGCACGACCACCTCGACGGCGGCCTGCGCCCGGCGACGCTCCTGGAGCTCGGCGAGGGGATCGGTCTGGAGCTGCCGGCGGCGGATCCGCGGGCGCTCGGGGAGTGGTTCGTCGGGGCGTGCACATCCGGATCGCTGCCGGAGTACCTGCGCACGTTCGACCTCACGCTCGCGGTGATGCAGACGCGGGAGGGCCTGGAGCGGATCGCGCGGGAGTTCGTGGAGGATCTGGCCGCCGACGGCGTCGTGTACGGCGAGGTGCGCTGGGCGCCCGAGCTGCACACGTCCGGCGGGCTCACGCCCGCACAGGCCGTGGCGGCCGTGGCCGACGGCTTCGCGCAGGGCGAGCGCGCGGCGGCCGAGGCGGGCCGGCCCGTCCGGGCGCGGCAGCTGCTCACGGCGATGCGGCACGGCGAGCGCTCGGCCGAGATCGCGCGGCTCGCGATCGCCTCGCGCGACGCGGGCGTGGTCGGCTTCGACCTGGCGGGGCCCGAGGACGGCTTCCCGCCCTCGGCACACGCCGAGGCGTTCGGGCTGCTGGCCGAGGCGCTCGTGCCGGTGACCGTGCACGCGGGCGAGGCGGCGGGCGTCGACTCCATCCGCTCGGCGCTGCGCGACGGGCGGGCGCTGCGGCTCGGCCACGGCGTCCGCGTCGCCGACGACCTCGTCGTGCCGGGGGAGCGCGCCGGCGCCGCGCGGCCCGGCCGCACCGATGCCGCCGAGGTGCGGCTCGGCGAGGTGGCCGCGTGGGTGCGGGATCGGCGGATCCCGCTCGAACTGTCGCCGTCGTCGAACGTGCAGACGGCCGGGTTCGCGGACTGGGGCCGCGAGCTGGGCGATCACCCCTTCGACCTGCTGCGCCGCCTCGGCTTCGCCGTGACCGTCAACACCGACAACCGGCTCATGAGCGGCACGTCGCTCACGCGCGAGCTGACGCTGCTGAGCGAGGCGTTCGGCTACGGGCTGGCCGAGCTCGAGCGGTTCCAGGTGACCGCCGCCGAGGCCGCCTTCCTGCCGCTGCCCGAGCGCGACGAGCTCGCCGACCTCATCCGCGCGGGCTTCCGCGTCTGACGCGGGTTGGAGTGGTCGCTTCATCTCCGGCGCTGCGCGCCTGGCGTTCAGCAACCGACGGGTGCGACCCCACGGTTGCTGAACGGAGTGAGCGAAGCGAACGAAGATGAAGCGACCTCGGCAACTTCACTCACGGGGAGTTCTCCCCGCCGTTCGGGCGGACGCGGGGCGGCCTCGCGCGCTACCGTGAGAGGGTCCCGCGCACGCACCGCGCGCCCGCAGCACCTCCGATATCCGGGAGAACTCATGAGCAACGACTACCCGCCCCCGCCGCCGTCGCCCGACAACTCCGGCTACCCCGGGGGATCTCAGCAGCCCGGCTACCCCGCGCCGCCGGCGTACGCGCCGCAGCAGAGCGGCTACCCCGGCCAGTACGGACAGCCGGCCTACGGACAGCAGTACGCGCCGGACGACTACCCGGGCAAGACGCTCGGCATCGTCGGCCTCGTCCTCGCGTTCGTCTTCGCGCTCGCCGGACTCATCGTCTCGGCGATCGCGCTGAACCAGTCCAAGCAGGCCGGCTTCAAGAACACCCCGGCGAAGATCGGCCTGATCCTCAGCATCGTCTTCCTCGCGCTCGGGATCATCGCGGTCATCGCCTGGTTCGCGATCGTCGCGGCCGCCCTGTCGCAGTACGGCTACTGACACCACGAGAAGGCGGCCACCCGGAGTCCCGGGTGGCCGCCTTCGTCCGCGCGAGAGGGATCAGCGCGCGGCGGCGACGACCTCCACGAGGCGGTCGTGCAGCGGATGCGCGGGCTCCAGACCCGTCACCTGCGCCACGAAGGCCGCCGGCTCGAGCTCGCCCAGCAGGCGGCGCAGCTCGACGGACTGCTCGTCGGCGGCGTCGTCGAACGCGAGCGCCGCGCCGACGGCCGCGAGCAGCGCGTCGACCCCCAGCCCGCGCTCGGCGGCCTCGGCGGCGGGGCCGATGAACCGCTCGTGCCGCGACAGCTTGCGCAGCGGCTGGCGGCCGACGCGCTGCACCGTGTCGGGCAGCGCGGGGTTGCGGAACCGGCCGAGGATGGTCGACCGGTACTCGGCCAGCTCCGCCGCAGAGAAGCCGTGCTTGGCCTCCAGCAGCGCCGAGGTCTCCTCGAGCGCGGCGGCCACGCCGGCCGCCACCGCCTCGTCCGCCAGCGCGTCGGCGATCCGCTCGAGGCCGGCCCGCGCGCCGAGGTACGCCGCGGTCGCGTGGCCGGTGTTCACCGTGAACAGCTTGCGCTCGATGTACGGGCCGAGATCGTCGACGAAGTGCGCGCCGGGGATGTGCGGCGGGGTGTCGCCGAACGGCGCGCGCTCGATCGCCCACTCGTAGAACGGCTCGACCGTCACGTCGATCCCGGCGCCCTCCGGCTGACCGGGGACGATCCGGTCCACGGCGGTGTTCGCGAACACCGCGCGCGGGGCCAGCTCGTCCCACTCGTCGCCGGCGACCGCCGCCATCTCGGCGCGCAGGGTGTCGGTGGCGCCGATCGCGTTCTCGCACGCCATCACCTGCAGCGGCGCCGCGGCGGCATCGCGCCGCCGCAGCCCCGCCACGAGGTGCGGCGCGATGAAGCGCAGCACGGTGGGCCCCACGGCGGTGGTGGCGACGTCCGCCGCCGCCACCTCCGCCGCCACGGCGTCCGGATCCTGCGCGCTGTCGATTGCGCGGAACCCGGTGACCACGTGGTCGCGGCCGCCCTCGCCCACCTCGTGCACGGTGTACGCGTCCGCGGCGTTGATGGCGTCGACGAGCGGCGCCGCCACGTCCGAGAACACGAGCTCGTACCCGCCCTGGTGGAGCAGCAGCCCCACGAAGCCGCGGCCGATGTTGCCCGCGCCGAAGTGCACAGCCTTCATGCGATCAGCCCTCGTTCACCGTCTGGAGCAGCGCGTACAGCTCCTGCGGGGTCGATGCGGCCTTGAGCTTCGCGATCTGCTCCTCGTCCGAGAACAGCGTCGCGACGTTCGACAGCAGCGCGAGGTGCTCGTCGCCCTTGCCGGCGATGCCCACGACGAAGGTCGCCGTGTCGCCGTCCCAGTCGACGCCGCCGTCGTAGCGCACGACGGTCAGCGCCGAGCCGAGCACGGCCGACTTGGCGTCGTTGGTGCCGTGCGGGATCGCCAGCTCGTTGCCCATGAACGTCGACACCGTGCGCTCGCGGGCGAGCATGGCGTCGTAGTACGCGGGCGTGACGGCACCGGCGGCCTCGAGCATGTCGGCGGCCTCGCGCAGGGCCTCCTCGCGGGTGGCCGAGCCGGAGTGGATGCGCACGCGCTCGACCGAGAGCACGTCGGCGGCCGTCGCCGCAGGCGTCTCCGCCTCGACGGCCGCGAGGGGGGCGCCGCCCTGCTGCTGCTCGACCAGCATCCGCGTGATCTCGTCGTAGCGCGGCGAGTTCATGAAGTTGTCGACCGAGACGTGCAGGGCCGACTGCTCGCGCTGCTTGGCGCGATCGGTCAGCTGCTGCTGGGTGACGACGAGGTCGGCCGTGCCGTCGAGCGACGCGATCGCCTTGTTGGTGACGGTGACGCCCTGGATGCCGGCGGCCTTGAACTTGTTGCGCAGCACGCTGGCGCCCATGGCCGACGATCCCATGCCCGCGTCGCACGCGAACACGACCTTCTCGATCGTCTTCGTGGCGGTGGTGGCGCCGCCGGCGGCGAGGCCACCGAGCACGCTCGACTTGCGGCCCTTGTTGGCCTCGGTCTGCGCGATGGCCGACGCGAAGCCGTCCGAGCCGGCGGCCTCGGCGGCGAGGTCGCGCTTGCGGCTGCCGAGCAGGAACATCATGCTCACGAGGAACGTGACGCCGGCCGACAGGACGACCGAGAGGATGACGCCGATGTGGCTGCCGGGGGCCGTCTGGATGAGCACGGCGAAGATCGATCCCGGCGAGGCGGGGGCGACGAGGCCCGACTGGAAGATCACGTTCGTCAGCACGCCCGTGGCACCACCGGCGACGAGGCCGAGGAGCAGGATCGGCTTGGCGAGCACGTAGGGGAAGTAGACCTCGTGGATGCCGCCGAGGAACTGGATGATCCACGCACCGGGAGCGGTCGCGCGCGCCGCGCCGACGCCGAACACGGCGATCGCGAGCAGCAGACCGGCGCCGGGGCCGGGGTTCGCCTCGACGAGGAACAGCAGGCTGCGGCCGGTGGCCTCGACCTGCTGGGTGCCGATCGGGGTGAACACACCGTGGTTGATGGCGTTGTTCAGGAACAGCACCTTCGCGGGCTCGACGATGATGCTCGCGAGCGGGATGAGTCCGGTGTCGACGAGCCAGCCCACGGCTGCGCCGAGGAGGTCGGTCAGCCACTTCATGACGGGCGCGAGCCAGAAGAACGCCGCGAGCGCCGTGAAGAATCCGACGAAGCCGGCCGAGAAGTTGTCGACGAGCATCTCGAAGCCGGCCTTGACCTTGCCGGCCCAGAGCTTCTCGACCTGCTTCAGGATCCACGCGGCCAGCGGGCCGGCGATCATGGCGCCGAGGAACATGACCGTGCCGGCCGCGCCCACGATGACGCCGAAGGCCGCGATCGCGCCCACGACGCCGCCGCGGTGGCCGTAGACGACGTTGCCGCCGGTGAAGGCGATGAGCAGCGGCAGGAGGTAGGTGATGATCGGGCTGACGAGGCCCAGCCACTCGGTGCCGTCGGGCGTGGTGCCGCCGCCCAGCATGGCGGAGTCGGCCCAGCGCCAGGCCTCGACGGGGCCGGTGTTGCCCAGCCAGCCGGTGTCGATGAAGAGGGCGGTGAGGAGACCCCAGGCGATGAAGGCCGCGATGTTCGGCATGATCATGCCCGAGAGGAACGTGCCGAACTTCTGCACGCCCACGCGAACGGCGCCCGGCGACTTCGCCGGAGCTGCTGTGTCAGTCATGGGTGACTCGTCTTTCTGATGTGTGGGTTTCGGGTAGGGGGAGGAGAGGTTCAGGAGACGGCGGCGCGCGCGGCCTCGCGGGCGGCGTCGGCGTCGGTGGTGGCCAGGGCGGCCTGCGCGATGCGGCGGGCGTCGTCGAGCGTGTGGCGCTTCAGCTCGGCGCGCACGTCGACGAGCGAGCGCGGCGACATCGACAGCGTCGTGGCGCCGAGGCCCACGAGCACGACCGCGAGCAGCGGATCCGCCGCGGCCTGGCCGCAGATGCCGACCGGCTTGCCGTGGCGGGCGCCCGCGGCGCCGACCTCGGCGATGAGCCGCAGCACGGCGGGGTGCCACGGGTCCTGGAAGGACGACACCGTGCCGAGCAGGCGGTCGGCGGCCATCGTGTACTGCACGAGGTCGTTCGTGCCGATGGATCCGAAGTCCGTCTGCTGCAGGATCGCGTCGGCCAGCAGCGCCGCGGCGGGCACCTCGACCATGACGCCGGCGGTCTTCAGCCCGTGCTCGTGCGCGAGGGCGGTGAAGTACGCCGCCTCCTCGACGTTCGAGACCATGGGCGCCATGACCCACAGGTCCGCGTCGGTCGCCGCGTCGGCCTGGGCGAGGGCGGTGAGCTGGTCGCGCAGGATCTGCTCGTGCGCGCGCAGGCTGCGCAGGCCCCGCAGGCCGAGCGCGGGGTTCTGCTCGTCGCCGTCGGTGAGGAACTTCAGCGGCTTGTCGGCGCCGGCGTCGAGCACGCGCACGACGACCTTCTGGCCGGGGAACGCCGCGAGCAGCTTCTCGTACGAGGCGCGCTGGGCCTCGACCGTGGGCGCCTCGTCGGCGCTGAGGAAGAGGAACTCCGTGCGGAACAGGCCGACGCCCTCGGCGCCCAGCTCGACCGCCTCGGCCGCCGCATCGGGGTTGCCGAGGTTGGCCAGCAGCGGGATCGCCGTGCCGTCGGCGAGCTCGCCGGGGGTGACGGGCGCGGCCGCGGCGGCGAGGCGCTGGGCCGTGCGCTCGTCGGCCTCGGCGCGCTGGGCGTCGGTGGGATCGAGCACGACGAGGCCGGCGGCGGCGTCGACGAGCACCGTGGCGCCGTCGACGAGCCCGGGGTGCTCGCCCGTGCCGACGACGGCCGTGATGCCCTTGTCGCCGGCGAGGATCGCGGTGTGCGAGGTGGGGCCGCCCTCGGTCGTGACGACGGCGAGCACCTTGTCGAGGTCGAGCAGCGCCGTGTCGGCGGGGGCGAGGTCGTCGGCCACGAGCACGAAGGGGTGGTCGAGCTCGGGCACGCCCGGCGCGGGCACGCCACGCAGCTGCGCGATGACGCGCTGCGACACGTCGGCGAGATCGGCGGCGCGCTCGCCGAGGTAGCCGCCCATCTCCTGCAGGGTCTGGGCGAAGCGCGCGAACGCCGTGTGCACGGCGTACTCGGCCGTGTGGCCCTCGTCGATGAGCGCGCTCACCTGCTCCTCGAGCGTGGGGTCCTCGGCCATCATGGCCTGCGCCTCGAGCACCTCCTGAGCGGCGCCGCCGGCGCGCTCGCCGCGGGCGTTCAGCTCGGCCGCCACGGCGGCCACGGCCTGCGCGGCCGCGGCCTTCTCGTCGTCCGGCGTGCGCGTGCTGCGCGCGTCGCTCGGCGCCTCGAGCCGCGGCGCCATGCGCGCGATCGGGCCGTGGGCCACGCCCTGGCCGATGCCGACGCCGCGGATGTCGGTCATGGCGGTCACTCGGCGTCCTGGTCGGTCTCGAGCAGCTCGACGAGGCGGTCGAGCGCGGCCTCCGCGCCCTCGCCCGTGGCCTCGAGGGTGACCTCGTCGCCCGTGTTGGCGCCCAGAGCGATGACGCCGAGGATGCTGGCGGCGTTGACGGGCTTGCCGTCGCCCTTGGCGATCGTGACCTCGACGCCGGAGTCCTTGGCGGCCTGCGCGAACAGCTTCGCGGGGCGCGCGTGCAGGCCGTGAGAGGCGGCGATGCGGACGGTGCGGGAGATGGTGCTCATGGGCATCCCTTCGTCAGGCGGACGCCGGGTCGGCGCCCTGATCGGCGACGGCGCGGGCCAGCGCGAGCGCGCGGGCGCCGTCGAGGTCGGTGAACACGTCGTCCGGGAGGACGCCGACGGCCACGCCGCGCGGGGCGGCGAGGGCGCGCACGTCATCGAGCGAGCGATGCAGGTGCGGGCCGAGCAGCACGACGTCGGCGGAGTCGAGGTCGATCGGCAGCGAGAGCTCCGTGCCGGCGAACGCGGCGAGCTCGAGTCCCGCGGCCTGGGCGGCGCGACGGATGCGAAGGGCGACGAACGTGCTGGACGCGCCGGCGCCGCACACCACAAGGATCCTCATCGATCTCCAACTTTCCCTTCCGATCGATCCTGCGCGGGCGCGAGGGGGCGGAGCAACCAGCGTTCTTTCCCCCCGTGCGGAAGATCGGCTCGGCGCGGAGGATCGGCCCGCGGCGCCGCGTGATTGACTGAACGAGGGGACGAGAGAGGCGCACATGACCAGGCGACGGCAGGATCGGATGCTCGGCATCCTGCTGCGCCGCGGCGACTGGATGACCGCGGCGACGCTGGCCGACCAGCTCGGCGTCACGCCGCGCAGCGTGCGCTCGTACGTCACCGCGGTGAACGCGCGCGTGCCCGGCGGCGACGCCATCGAGTCGGGTCCCGCCGGCTACCGCGCGCTGCCGGGCGCCGCCGCCGCGCTGCACGCCGACGCCGAGCCGGGCACCCCGCGGCAGCGGCTGCACGCGATCGTGCGCGCGCTGCTCGACGCCGACGAGGGCATCGACGTGTTCGACACCGCCGACCGCCTGCACGTGAGCTCGGCCACGCTCGAGGCCGACCTGGGGCGCGTGCGCGCGCTGCTGGGCGGGCCCGGTGCGGGGGCCGCGGGGTCGGGGCTCGCGCTCGAGCGGCAGGGATCGCGCCTGTGGCTGACGGGAACGGAGCTGGCCAGGCGCCGCTTCGTCAGCCGCCTCGTGCACGACGAGATGGACGACGGCGCGTTCGACCTGGCGTCCCTGCGCCGCGCGGCCGACGCCCTCGCGATCCCGTCCGGCGCGCTCGGGGCGTTCAAGGCCGATCTCGTCGCAGAGCTCGGGCGGCTCGGGTTCTTCGTGAACGAGTTCGCCGCCTCCGACGTCGTGCTGCACGGGGCGATCGCCGCCGACCGCGTGGCGCAGGGGCACGCCCTCGAGGCCGCGCACGGCGAGGCCGACCCCACCCGCGAGCGGGTCGCCGACGCGATCGGCGAGCTCGCCCGCACGCACTTCGGCGTGGAGCTGGGGCGGGGCGACCGGCTGCACCTGGCCGCGCTCGTGCTCACCCGCATCGTGGTGCCGGGGGCGCCGGGCGAGCCGGGCGGGGCGCGCCCGGATCCGCAGATTGCGGCGACCGTCTCGGCGGCGGTGACGCGTGCGGCCGAGGACTACCTCGTCGACATCGCGCACGACGACTTCGTGCAGCGACTCGCCCTGCACGTGCAGAACCTCGTGCACCGCGCGCGCGAGCAGGCGTGGTCGCGCAACCCGCTCACGCGCACGCTGAAGTCGGCGTATCCGATGATCTTCGACGTGGCCGTCTCGATCGCCGGCGAGCTGTCCGAGACGCTCGGGGTGCCGATCCGGGACGACGAGATCGCCTACATCGCGATGCACGTGGGCGGGCGGCTGGAGCGCAGCCGCCGCGCCGAGACGACGCTCACCGCGACGATCGTGTGCCCCGGCTACTACGAGCTGCACGAGCTGCTGCGCTCGAGCGTCGTCCGCTCGCTGGGCCGCTCGATCGAGGTGACGAACGTCGAGACGCGCGTGGACGTCGACTGGGACGGGATGGGCACGGATCTTGTGCTCACGACGATCGATCCGCCCGTGCCGTCGGAGCGGATCGTGCGGATCCAGCCGTTCCTCACCGACGTCGACGTCGAGCGCGTCACGGCCGCCGCGGCGCGCGTGCGGCGGGCCCGGCGGCTCGGCCGGCTGCGCGCGGAGCTGGCGCGCTACTTCGCGCCCGGCGCGTTCGTGCGCGGGATCGACGCGGCCGGCGGCGAGGAGGGCGTGATCCGGCGCCTCGGCGCGATGCTCGTGGCGCAGGGCGTGGTGGGCGAGGAGTATGTGGAGAGCACGATCGAGCGCGAGCGGCTGTCGTCGACGGCGTTCACCGAGACGCTCGCGGTGCCGCACGCGCTGCGCATGACGGCGAGGCGCACGGCGATCGCGCTGGGGATCGCGGATCAGCCGATCGCGTGGGGTGACGGGCGCGTGAACGTCGTGGCGCTCGTGGCGTTCAGCGAGAGCGACCGCGCGGCGTTCCAGACGGTGTTCGAGCAGTTCGTCGAGGTGTTCGGCGAGCCCGAGAGCGCGCAGCGCCTCATCCGCCGCGGCACCGACCTGTCATCCTTCCTCGACGAGCTCGCCGCCGTCATCGACGGCTGAGCGGGGTTGGGGCCGGGTTGGGGCCGGGCTGGGTTGGCCCCCGTTCCTTCCGCGAACCCGCCCTCGATCCGCGAGCCCGCGCCGGATCCGGCGCGGGCTCGGTGAACGAGCGCGGGTTCGGCGTCAGTGCGGGGGCGCGAGGATCGCTGTGGCGGCGGCGAGGGCCGCCTCGGCGGCGGGGCCTTCGGCCTCGAGGGTGACCGGGGTGCCGGGGGAGAGCTCGAGGTCCATTACCGCGAGCACGCTGGCGGCGTTGACCACGCGGCCCCCGATCAGCAGGTGCAGCGTGCCGGGCAGCTGCCGCGCGAGCTGGGCGAGCTGCGCGGCGGGGCGCGCGTGCAGCCCGTCGGCCGCCGTCACCACGATGTTCCGCTGCACGCCCCCACGCTACCGGCCGCCCCACGCTGGCGACGGCGCCCTCTTTGCGCGAACCCGCCCTCGATCCGCGAACCCGCCCTCGATCCGCGAACCCGCGCCGGATCCGGGGCGGGTTCGGCGATCGAGCGCGGGTTCGGCGTCAGGGGCGGATGCCGAAGGAGGCCAGGTGCGCGCCGAGCGCGCGGGCGTTCGGCATGTCGCGATCCATCCACCGGGCGAAAGGCTCCTGGGTGCGCCCCCGGATCCAGTCCTCGCGGCGCTTCTCGTCGATGAGAGCCTGTTGCGGAGTGCGCCCCGCGAGGAAGGCCGGATCGCGATACTTCGTCGCGCCGTCCACCTCGCCGATCCCGCGTCGGAAGCGGAAATCGAGCAGGTAATCCGCGCCGTTCGGGCCGGGGAAGGGCTCTTGGATCCGGACGTTCCGGAAGCCGAGAACGTGGAGGAACCACCGGCTTGCGCTCTCGAGGGGAGAACCGGATCGCGGATCGGCGAAGGCCGCGACCTCCCGTGCCCGCCGGATGCCGCGCGCCCCGGGAAGGCAGGCGATGCGCCGCACCAATCGCGCGCGGAGTTCGTCCGCGCCGTCGGGCGCCATCGCGAGCGCGGCGTCGGCGAGGGCGACGCCGGCCTCTAGCGGGATCGAGCGGATGACGTCGCAGACCGTGCGGTCGAGCGATGTGACGGGCATGCCGTCTACCAGCGTCAGATCGTCGTCCGTGAACGGCACCTCGTGGCGCATGACGAAGGGGTTCTTCGCGGCGACGCGGTCGGCGTGGCAGAGCACGTGGACGCGTTCGTCCCGCAGGCGGAACAGCGGGAGCCCGTGCACGGCCGCGGCGGTGATGCCCGCGAGCACGAGCGGTCCGCGGCTGGCGCGGAGGGCGGTCGCCGCGGCGGCGCGCTGGCGCTGTTCGATCGGGGCCGCGGTCCAGTCGGCCGCGTCGACGTAGGCGCCGGGCCGGATCCGGTGGAGGCGCTCCGCCGACACGGCTTGGCGGATCGCGTGATCGCTGGCCCCGGCGTGCTCGAGATCCGTGCGGCTGTACACGGTGAGGTTCTGGCCCATGCCCAGACCCTGCCCGACGCGCCGCCGCCGGGCCGCCTCTCCACAGCCGGTTCTCCCGCGCCGCTCGCTCCGGCCGCCTGTGGACGAGCAGCCGCGCCCTCCTCCGGCCCCGCGAACCCGCGCTCGATCAGCGAACCCGCCCCGGATGGAGCGCGGGTTCGGCGAAGGAGCGCGGGTTCGGCGGAGGAGGGGTCAGGACAACTCGGCGAGCAGCTCCCGCACCGCGGCGTCCAGCGCGGCGAGGCGGGCGGCGGCGTCGGGCGTGTCCGCGCCGCGGACGTCGAGGTAGACCTTGAGCTTGGGCTCCGTGCCGCTCGGGCGCACGATGACGCGCGAGCCGTCGTCGAGCGCGTAGCGCAGCACGTCGCCCGAGGGCAGGCCGGGCGCGCCCGCCGCGAGGTCGTCGGCGCGCGTGACGGCGCGCTCGCCGAAGGTGGTGGGCGGATCGGCGCGCAGCGCGGCCATGATCCGCCCGATGACCGCCACGTCGTCGACGCGGATCGACACCTGGCCGTCGCGGTAGACGCCGATCTCGGCCGTGAGCTCGTCGAGCAGGTCGGCGATCGTCGCGCCGCGGCCGCGCGCCTCGGCGGCCAGGCCCAGCACGGCCACGGCGGCCGAGACGCCGTCCTTGTCACGCACCGTCTCGGGGTTGACGAGGTAGCCCAGCGCCTCCTCGTACCCGAACACGAGCCCGGGCGCGCGCGAGATCCACTTGAAGCCCGTGAGGGTCTCGCGGAAGCCGAGGCCGTAGCGCTCGGCGATCGCGCTCAGCCCGGGCGACGACACGAGCGAGCACGCGAGCGTCGCCCCCGGCGTGCCCTGGGCCGCGCGGGCCGCGCGCAGGCCGAGCAACAGGCCGATCTCGTTGCCCGTGAGTCGCCGCCAGCCGCCGCCGTCCGGGATCGCCACGGCCAGCCGATCCGCATCCGGATCGTGCGCGAGCACGAACTCCGCCCCGGCGGCGGTCGCCGTCTCGTAGGCCAGGTCCATGGCCCCCGGCTCCTCGGGGTTGGGGAACGACACGGTCGGGAACGTGCCGTCCGGATCGATCTGCGCGGCCGTGAGGGCCGGCCGGGGGTAGCCGGCCGCGTCGAGCACGCGCGCGAAGGTATGCCAGCCGACGCCGTGCATCGCCGTGTACGCCCAGTTCATGCCGGCAGCGGCATGCGGCGCGGGGGCGACGGCCGCCGTCGCGGCGACGTACGCGTCGACGACATCCTCCGGCGCCGTCTCGAACTCGCCCCGCGGCAGCTCGCCGACGCGGGCGGTGTCGGCGACGCGCTGGATGTGTGCGGCGATCTCGCCGTCGGCGGGGGAGACGATCTGCGATCCGGCGTCGTCGCCGCCGAGGTACACCTTGTAGCCGTTGTCGTCGGGCGGGTTGTGGCTGGCGGTGACCATGACGCCCGCGTCGGCACCGAGGTGCCGCACCGCGAACGCCAGAACGGGCGTGGGCAGCAGGCGCGGCAGCAGCACGGCCCGCAGGCCCGCGCCCGCGAACAGCTCGGCCGAGTCGCGCGCGAACACGTCGGAGTTGCGGCGCCCGTCGTAGCCGACGACCACGACCGGCGCGCGATCCGGGATGCGCTCGCGCAGGTACGCGGCGAATCCGGCGGCGGCCTGCGACACGAGCACCCGGTTCATGCGCAGGGGCCCGGCGCCGAGCGCGCCCCGCAGCCCGGCCGTGCCGAACTGCAGCCGGCCCGCGAACCGCGCCTCGAGGTCGTTCGCGGCGTCGGCGTCGCCGCCCTCGGCCGCCGCGATGAGCGCCTCGAGCTCGGCGCGGGTCACCGCGTCCGGATCCTGCGCCACCCAGGCGCGCGCCCGATCGACCGCCGTCACGACGCGATCCGTCCGATCACATCCGCCAGCAGGCGCGAGATCCGCCCCTCCGCCTCGCGGCCGGCCTCGATGACCTCCTCGTGGCTGAGCGGGGTGGCCGAGATGCCGGCGGCGAGGTTGGTGATGAGCGAGAAGCCCAGCACCTCCATGCCGGCTTGGCGCGCCGCGATCGCCTCGAGCGCCGTGGACATGCCCACGATGTCGCCGCCGATCGCCCTCGCCATCCGCACCTCCGCCGGGGTCTCGTACTGCGGCCCGCGGAACTGGCAGTACACGCCCTCGTCGAGCGACGGATCCACTTCGCGCGCGACGGCCCGCAGGCGCGCGGCGTACAGATCCGTCATGTCGATGAACGTCGCGCCCTCGAGCGGGGTGTCGGCGGTGAGGTTGAGGTGGTCGCTGATGAGCACGGGCTGGCCGGGCGTCCACGTCTCGCGGATGCCGCCGGCGCCGTTGGTGAGCACCATCGTCGTCGCGCCGGCCGCGGCGGCCGTGCGCACGCTGTGCACCACACGCCGCACGCCGTGGCCCTCGTAGTAGTGGGTGCGCGCGCCGATGACGAGCACATGCCGGCCCGAGGCCGTGCGCACCGAGCGCAGGGTGCCGACGTGGCCCTCCAGCGCGGGGCGCGAGAATCCGGTGACCTCGGTGGCCGGGACCGTCGCGACGGTCTCGCCGATGAGGTCGGCGGCCTTGCCCCAGCCGCTGCCGAGGGTGACGGCGATGTCGTGCCGCTCCACGCCCGTGAGGCGTGCGATGTCGTCCGCTGCCCGGCGCGCGACCACGAACGGGTCGGCCGGGGGATCGAGGGGATGCGTCATCACACGAGGATAGACCGGCCCGGGCTGACGCCGCCGGTGTCGCCGAACCCGCGCCCGATCCGCGAACCCGCGCCGGATCGAGGGCGGGCTCGCGGATCGAGGGCGGGTTCGCGGTCGGGAGAGTCGGGGATGCCCCCGCGGCGGATAGGGAAGAATGGGCCGCATGACCTTCGACTTCGAGCGCAAGCAGCGGATCGCGATCATCGGCGGCGGACCGGGCGGCTACGAGGCGGCGATCGCGGGCGCGCAGCTCGGCGCCGAGGTGACGCTCATCGAGAGCACCGGCGTGGGCGGATCCGCGATCCTCACCGACGTGGTGCCCTCGAAGACGCTCATCGCCACGGCCGACGCCGCGCGCTCGATCGGCGACGCGGGCGACCTGGGCGTGCAGTTCTACGCCAAGGGCGAGAACGGCAAGCCCCTCAAGCCCGAGGTCGCCATCAACCTGCTCGCCGTGAACAAGCGCATCCTCGCGCTGGCCGGGCAGCAGTCCGAGGACATCCGCGAGCAGCTGCTCGAGGCGGGCGTCAAGGTCATCTCGGGCCACGGCCGGCTCGAGGGCGACGAGGCCGTCGTCGTGTCGACGGGGCCGAAGGGCACCGACTTCGACCGGATCGAGGCCGACACGTTCGTCATCTCGGTGGGCGCCTCGCCGCGCGAGCTGCCGGGCGCCAAGCCGGACGGGGACCGCATCCTCACGTGGAAGCAGCTGTACGACCTCGAGTCGGTGCCCGAGCATCTCATCGTCGTCGGATCGGGCGTGACGGGGGCCGAGTTCGCGTCGGCGTACATGAACCTCGGCTCGCAGGTGACCCTCGTCTCCAGCCGCGAGCAGGTGCTGCCGGGCGAGGACCCCGACGCCGCGAAGGTGCTCGAGAAGGTGTTCCGCCGCGGCGGCATGAAGCTGCTCGCCAAGTCGCGCGCCGAGAAGGTCGTGAACACGGGCGACGGCGTGGTCGTGACGCTCTCCGACGGATCCACCGTCGAGGGCTCGCACTGCCTCATGGCGGTCGGCGCGGTGCCGAACACGAAGGATCTGGGGCTCGAGACGGCGGGCGTGCAGCTGGCCGACTCCGGTCACATCATGGTCAACAAGGTGGGGCGCACGTCGGTGCCGAACATCTACGCGGTGGGCGACTGCACGAACCTCGTGCCGCTGGCCTCGGTCGCCGGCATGCTCGGCCGCACCGCGGTGTTCCACGCGATGGGCGATGCGGTCATCCCGTTCTCGGAGCGCCGGATCGCGTCGAACATCTTCACGAGCCCCGAGATCGCGACGGTCGGCTGGACGCAGGAGGAGGGCGCGGCCGTCTACAAGCTGCCGCTCGAGGCCAACGCGCGCGCCAAGATGATGGGCGTGAAGGACGGCTTCGTGAAGCTGTTCGCGCGCGAGGCATCGGGCACGATCATCGGCGGCGTCGTCGTCGCCCCCAAGGCGAGCGAGCTGATCTTCCCGATCGCGATCGCGGTCGAGCGCCGCCTGACGGTGGATCAGCTGGGCCGCGTCTTCGCCGCGTACCCGTCGCTGACGACCTCGATCACCGACGCGGCCCGCGCGATGCACGGCGTCGACCTCCGCGGCCGCGCCTGACGCGGCCTTGCTCGAGCGGTTGCGGTGGTCGCTTCATCTCCGCGGCCTCCGGCCGCTCCGTTCAGCAACCGATCGGATGAACCCCACGGTTGCTGAACGGAGCGAGGGCAGATGAAGCGACCTCCGCAACTCCCGGGCGCGCGGAACGTCAGACGATCTGCAGCAGCTGGTGGCCGGCGGGGACCGTGGTGCCCGGGGTGGCGTCGACGGCGGCGATGACGCCGTCCTTGTGCGCCTGCAGCGGCTGCTCCATCTTCATCGCCTCGAGCACGACCACCAGGTCGCCCTTGACGACCTCCTGGCCCTCCTCGACGGCGACCTTGACGACCGTCGCCTGCATCGGCGACTTCAGCGTGTCGCCCGAGGCGCCGGTCGAGACCGCTCCGCCGCTGTGCGAACGGCGCGACGGGGGAGCGGCGGCCGGGCGGCCGGCGGACGCGACCGACGCGGTGATCCGATCCGGCAGGCTCACCTCGAGGCGCTTGCCCGCGACCTCGACGACCACGGTGTGGCGCGGCTCGGGCGCGGCGGGCGGCTCGAGCTCGCCGTCCCATGCGGGAATGTCGTTGTCGAACTCGGTCTCGATCCAGCGCGTGTAGACGCCGAACGATCCGTCCTCCGCCGTGAAGGCGGGCTCGCGCACGACCTTGCGGTGGAAGGGCAGCACCGTGGGGAGCCCGGCGACCTCGAACTCGTCGAGGGCGCGGCGGGAGCGCTCGAGGGCCTCGGCGCGGTCCTTGCCCGTGACGATGATCTTCGCCAGCAGCGAGTCGAAGGCGCCGCTCACGCTGTCGCCGGCCGTGACACCCGAGTCGAGGCGGATGCCGGGGCCGCCGAACGTCTTGAACACGTGGATCGGGCCGGGCTGGGGCAGGAATCCGCGGCCCGGGTCCTCGCCGTTGATGCGGAACTCGATCGAGTGGCCCTGCGGTGCGGGGTCGTCGTAGTCGATCGTGCCGCCCGCCGCGATCCGGAACTGCTCGCGGACCAGGTCGATCCCCGTGACCTCCTCGGAGACCGGGTGCTCGACCTGGAGGCGCGTGTTGACCTCGAGGAACGAGATGGTGCCGTCGGCGCCGATGAGGAACTCGCACGTGCCGGCGCCGGTGTAGCCGACCTCGCGCAGGATCGCCTTGGAGGCGTCGTAGAGGATGCGGTTCTGCTCGTCGGTGAGGAAGGGCGCGGGCGCCTCCTCGACGAGCTTCTGGTGGCGGCGCTGCAGCGAGCAGTCGCGCGTGGAGATGACGACGACGTTGCCCTCGGCATCGGCGAGGCACTGGGTCTCGACGTGGCGCGGCTTGTCGAGGTACTTCTCGACGAAGCACTCGCCGCGGCCGAAGGCGGCGATCGCCTCGCGGGTGGCCGACTCGAACAGCTCGGGGATCTCCTCGAGGGTGCGGGCGACCTTGAGGCCGCGGCCGCCGCCGCCGTATGCGGCCTTGATCGCGATGGGCAGGCCGACCTGCTCGGCGAAGGCGACGACCTCGTCGGCGGTGTCGACGGGGCCGGGCGTGCCGGGGGCGAGGGGCGCGCCGACCTTCTCGGCCACGTGGCGCGCGGTGACCTTGTCGCCGAGGGCCTCGATGGCCTCGGGCGAGGGGCCGATCCAGACGAGCCCGGCGCCGATGACGGCGCGGGCGAACTCGGCGTTCTCGGCGAGGAATCCGTACCCGGGGTGCACGGCGTCGGCGCCGGATCGGCGGGCGACGGCGAGGATCTTGTCGATCTTCAGGTAGGTGTCGGCGCTCGTCTCGCCGCCCAGCGCGTAGGCCTCGTCCGCGAGCTTGGCGTGGAGGGCGTCGCGGTCCTGGTCGGCGTACACGGCGACGGACCCGAGCCCGGCGTCGCGGGCTGCCCGGATGATGCGGACGGCGATCTCGCCGCGGTTGGCGATGAGGACCTTGCTGAGCGCACGGGGGACGGACATGGATTTCAGCCTAGTAACGGCCGCCCCCGCTCCTTTGAGCGCCCCCGACAACAAAGCGCGGGATTCGTGTCGTGATGTCTACGACGTGCGGTTCCAGAGGTCGGTCCACGTGATGCCGAGGTCGCGGACCAGGCGGCGGATCGTGGAGAGCGACATGCCGATGACCGTGGAGGGGTCGCCCTCGACGCGCTCGATGAACGCGCCGCCCAGGCTGTCGACGGTGAAGGCGCCGGCGACGTGCAGCGGCTCGCCGGTGGCGACGTAGGTCGCGATCTCGGCGTCGTCCACGTCGGCCGCGAACGAGACGGACGCCTCGGCGACGTTGTGCACCTCGCGCGGCTCGGTGCCGGGGGCGACGCGGATGACGCTGTGGCCGGAGTGCAGCACGCCCGTGCGGCCGCGCATCTCGCGCCAGCGGGCGGTGGCGTTCTCGGCGGTGTACGGCTTGCCGTAGACGACCCCGTCGAGCTCGAACATGGAGTCGCCGCCGATGACGATGCCGTCGAAGGCCTCGCGGGCGAGGCGCGTCGCGACGTCCTGCGCCTTGAGGCGGGCGAGGACGAGCACGTGCTCGGCGGGCGGGAGCGTGCGCCCCTCGGCGGCCTCGATGGCGGCGATCTCGGCCTCCTCGTCCACGCCGGGCGCCTCGAGGCGCGGCTCGATGCCGACCTGGCGCATGAGCATGAGGCGGGCGGGCGACGTGGAGGCGAGGCAGACCTGCATGTGTCCACGGTATCGAGCGGTGCGGTGGTGGCTTGCCAGAGGGTTGTCGGTGTCGGGCGGGTCGCGGTGGTCGCTTCATCTACGGCGCTTCGCGCCTCCGCTCAGCAACCGATGGGGGTGGTGCGAGGATCCGTTCGGCAGCCGATTGGGTTGTGCGCGGCTCGTTCGGCAGCCGATTAGGTGGTGCGCGGATCCGTTCGGCGACAGACCGGGACGTGCGCGGCTTCGTTCGTCAGCCGGTGGGGGTGTGCGGCTCGTTCGGCGGCCGATCGGCTGCTGGGCGGTTCTGTTCAGCGACCGGTCGAGTGTGCCGCGCGGTTTCTGTAGGAGCGGGGGACGGCTCGGTCCGGTCCGCTGGGCCCGGGGTGGCTCATGCGCGCGATCCCCGGGGCGGGGTCAGGCGGCGCGTGGCGGCGGCCCCAAGGCCCAGCGGAGGGGGGAGCGGGTGGGGAGTTCGGTGGGTTCGCTGCTGTCGGGTGGGTGGAGCAGGAAGGGGCCGTGGCGGTCGCGGGTGATGCGGTAGCGGTGGTGGTGGAGGTTCATGTGGTGGAACCTGCACAGGAGGATGCCGCGGTCGATGTCGGTGCGTCCACCGTGGGTGGCCCAGGTGTCGATGTGGTGGGCTTCGCAGTAGGAGGCGGGCATGCCGCATCCGCGCCATCGGCAGCCGCCGTCGCGGATGGCGAGGGCGATGCGCTGTTTCGGGGTGAACAGTCGCTGTTCCCGCCCGACGTCGAGGGGGTTCCCGTGCACGTCGACGGTGACCGGGGTGTGCCCGGTGGTGCAGATGGCCTGCTCGACCGCCGGGGCGGGGAGCGGGTGGCCGCCGTCCTCGGTGTACCCGGGGCCGGGCCGGCCGTGATCGGGCCGGCCGGGACCGGGCTGGACGGGACCGTCGCTGCCGACCCCGCTGGGAGCGTCGCCCCCGCTGCCGGCGCCGCCGGCGGCGTTGCGGGTGGGGTCGATGGTGACGACGCGGACGCCGGGCTGGCGGGCACCGAACACCGTTTCGGCGTCGGCGACGGCGCCGGCGCGCAGCACCCCGAGGATGAGGTCGTAGGTGAGCTGGTCGTTCGTCCGCGGGTCGTCGGTGAGCTGTTGCGCTTTCGCGAGCCTCGTCGGGGTCGACGAACCGGGGACCGCCGCGGCGGGGCCGCAGGGCCGCGTCGATCACGGTCCGCATCCACGCCGCACCCTCGTCGTCGAACACGATCTTCGCGTGCTGGACGCCGTCCGCGTCCGTCCACATCCGGAACGCGCCGGTGGGTGGGTGGCCGAGGCCGCGGAGGATCGCGTCCATCTGCGCCGCCGTCACCACCCCGCTCAGCAGCGCCTGATCCACCGGGTCATGCCACGGCACCGCCGGCGGGACGCTCTGCTCGGCCGCAGCGGCGGGGTCCAGGCCCTCCGGTGCCGTAGCCGGTTCGGCGCCCGCGCCGTTCCCGCCCAGCGCAGATTCCACCAGCGACTGACCGACGCGTACTTGTCGGGCGGCGTCGCCGCGGGTGCTTCCGGACAGCTCCTGCACGAGAGCGACCGCGTTGCGATGCCCCCGACCCTGCGCCAGACCCTTGTGCCCCGCCGCCCGTGACGAGCGCGCCGATACGACTCCCGCGGCGACCGCTCGGACGCGTTCGGCGGTCTTGGCCAGGTCGGTCGCGACGGTCAGCAGGGCGAGCACGTCCTCGTCTGGAAGGGCCGCCACCACAGCGACATCCACCGGCGGCAATGACGCGACTGCGCCTGCCCGGTCCTGGAAATCGCTGAGGAATGTCATACCCGCATCGTCTCACCGACCACCGACACCGGAACCCGCGGAAGCCCCGGCCAGGACCCGAAACGGCCGTTCTGTGGATAAGCCGGTGGAAACGGCGGGTGTGGACGAACCGACACCCCCGAGCGCATGCAGGAGGAGTTGCGGTGGTCGCTTCATCTCCGGCGCTTCGGCGCTCCGTTCAGCAACCGAACCGTCCAGCGACCAACGGAGCACCAACCGCCCCGCTCAGCCCGCCGTCACAAGGGCGCACAGGCGCGTGCGGGTGCGCGCGAGCGCCGTTTGCTGTGCGTCGAGGCGTGCGGCGATCGCGTCGAGCTCGGCGCGCAGGTCGGGGCACATCTCAAGCGACATGCCGTGGTCGCCCGTCCTCGCGCAGTCGAGGTAGCGGCGAATGGTCGCCGTCGGCAGCCCGGCGTCGATCATCGTCTTGATCTGGCGCACACGCACGACGTCCGCCTCGGAATAGAGACGGTATCCGTTGACGTCGCGATCCGGCACCAGCAGCTCGCGATCCTCGTAGTGCCGCAGCGCCCGGGCCGACACCCCGGCGCGCTCGGCGAGCTCGCCGATCAGCATGCGCATCCCTTCGACTTGACCTTCTCGCTGGCGTGAACCCCTACGCTCCCGCGACATGACAGCGACAACTCCGCGGCGGGCCGTGATCTTCCACGGCTACGGCGCCACTCCCGAGGACCATTGGTTCGGCTGGCTCGCCCGGCGGCTGCGCGAGGCGGGCGTCCCCTCACGGGTTCCCGCGCTCCCAGACCCCGGATGCCCCGATCCGGACCGCTGGGCCGCGGCCGCCGCCCAGGCGATCGGGGCACCGGGACCGGGCTCGATCGTGGTCGCCCACAGCCTCGGCTGCCTCACCGTGCTGCGCCACCTCGCGTCGCTCGCGGGGCCGTGGCGCCTGGACGCACTCGTGCTCGTCGCCGGGTTCGCGGATCGGCTGCCCGCGCTGCCCGAGCTCGACGGCTTCGTCGGCGGCGGCGTCGACGTGGCGGGCCTGCCCGAGCGCATCGGGTCGCTCACCGTGCTCCGCTCCGACGCCGACGCCTACGTGCCCACCGGGCACACGGATCGGCTGGCCCGGATGCTCGGCACGTCGGCGCGGATCGTCCCCGGCGCCGGTCACTTCCTCGCCGGCGACGGGGTCACCGCGCTGCCGCAGGCGCTCGACGCGATCGTGTGACGGCGGAGTCGCACCGCGTGGCCTCGGGCGGCGAGCACGGATCGTCGATCACGCGCGCGGGCGGGTGGACACCCGTGCGTCACCGGGTGTTCGTCTGGGGCCGGTACAGTGACCCGCGTCGTGGCCCGTGCAGCGCGGGCGATGCGACCAGACCCACTGTGGAGAGAGCATGCCCGGCTCGATCTGGACGAACGGCGACCGCGCGGCAGCGGACGCCGCCGCGTCGCCGATGCCGCGCGCCCTCCCGCCGCAACCCGAGCGCGCAACCGCCGCCGCAACCCGCCCCACTGCCGCAACCCACACCACCCCCGCCCCCCGCCGCACCCGCCACGCGCTCGTCGGGGCGCTCGCGGTCGCCGGGGTCGTGGCGGGGCTGGCGCTCGTCGCCGGTGCCCCCACCGGGGCCGTGCGGGTGGGCGGCGGCGAGACGCTCGTGTGGGCCAGCACCGGTGCCGGAGGGGTGGGGCGCGTGAACGTGGCCGTGGGCGAGTTCGACGCCGTGCTGCCCGTGGCGGCCGCCGCGCTCGACGTGGCGCAGGCCGCCGGCACCGTGCTCGTCGTCGATCGCGAGCATGCCGCCGTCGCGTCGCTCGACCCGGCGCGCGTCGCGCTCGGCGACGCCGCCTGGCTGCCCGGCCCCACGACGCAGATCGAGATTCTCCCCGCGCCCGACAACGCACCCGACAACAACGCCCCCAACAACGCACCCGATCCCGCCTCGGTCGCCCTGCTCGATGCGCGGTCCGGCAGCCTGTGGCGCGTGCCCGCCGACGAGCTCGGCGCCTTCGACGCCGACGCGCCCCCGCTGCGGCGGTTCGGGGCCGGGGCCGGCATGGCGCCCGACGGATCGGGCGGCGTCGTCGTGGTGTCGCCGCGCGAGGGCCGCGCGTACCGCCTCACGTCGGGCGGGATCGAGCGGATCGGCGAGTTCGCGCCGTTCCGCGGATCGGCCACGCGGCCCGTGCAGGTCGCGGCGACGGCGGGCGGATGGGCGGTGCTCGACCCGCGCTCGGGCCGGCTGCACACGGCGGACGGCGCGGTCGACCTGAGCTCGTGGGGCGGCGCCGTCGCGCTCGAGCGATCGGCGGCCGTGGCGACGGCGGGCGCCCCGCCGGCGGATGTCCTGATCGCGACGGATCGGCGGGTGCTGGCGGTGCGCGACGGCCGCGTGTCCGCGATCCCCGGCGCGACCGCCGACCCAGCCCCCGGCGCAGCCACCCCCGCCGCCGGCCCGGCGCGTCCCGTCCGGGTGGGGGACTGCGTGCACGCTGCGTGGCCGGGCGCCGCGCTGTCGTGGTGCGGCGACGACGCGCCCCGGGTCACGGCGCTGGATCGCGCGGAGGGCGCGGCGTCGGCGGAGCTGGTGTTCCGCGTCAACGGCGCCGCGGTGGTGCTCAACGCGCCCGCGACCGGCGAGGTGTGGAACGTGGCGGAGCCCGGCGCGGCGGCGGTGCCGTGGCACGGCGGGATCGGCGAGCCGGCGGATCCTCCCCGGGAGGAGCAGCCCTCGCCCGCGGGCTCCGCCGACCCCGTCGCCCCGAAGACCCCGGTGCTGCAGCCGCAGCAGCCGGGCCCGAACGCGCCGACGCTGCCGGATGACCCGGACGCACCGCAGCAGCCCGACGCGACCGAAGGCACCCAGTCCGACGCCCCGGAGCCCGACGCCCCGGAACCCGACGCCCCGGAACCCGACGCCCGAGAGCCCGAGGCGCCCGACCCCACCGCCCCAGGCCCCGACGCAGCCCCGGCCCCGCTGCGCCCCGGATCGGTCCGCGCCTTCACCGACCCCGCCGCGGGCGCGGTGGCGGTGGAGTGGTCGCCGTTCACCGCCGGCGCGCCCGTGCGCGGCTACTTCGCGCAGCGCCTGCGCCCCGGCGAGAGCCCAGGATCGTGCCGCGCGGACGGCGGCGAGGTCACGGCGCCCGCCGGGGGCGAGGTGCTCGACGCGGGCGCGGCGCTCGCGGCGGCGTTCGGGGGAGCGGCGCCGCCCGACGGCGGCTACCGCCTCATCGTGTGGGGCTACACCGACGACGAGTGCGTGGCGAGCGACGCCGTCACCGTGCACGCCGATCCGCTGCCCGGCGCCGTGGCGCACGATGGCGGCGCGATGGCATGGATCGGCACGCGCTACGAGTACGTGGCGGCGCCGGCCGCGTTCGCCGGCTTCTACCAGCTGCGCGCGCCCGGGGCGGGCGACGCGGTGGCGTTCACCGGATCGGCGGTGCCGCGCGAGCTGCTGGGCGGATCGTTCGGGCAGCCCGTGGCGTACGAGCTGCGCGCCTGCACCGCCTGGGGCAGCGAGGCGCGCTGCGGAGAATGGGCGGCGTTCACCGCGCCCGAGCCGTCGCTCGACTTCACGCTCGCCGACCTCGCCTACGACGAGGCGACGGGAACGTGGACGTGGAGCGGGCTGCCCGACAACGGAGGGCAATCTGCGCGAGTGTTTTGCCTCACGGTCTCGGTGGGTGGCGGACAGGCAGAGCGCGGAGATACGTACTGCCGTATGTCCGAGCCGCTCCCCGCGAGCGATGTCCTACTTCGCCTGCGTATCTCGGGCGTCGAGTTCACCTTCCCCGGCGGGGGAAACTGAACGTCGCGGCGAACGCTGCCTCGTGCTCAATCGATGGAGAGCGACTCGGCTCGGTTGCGGAACGAACCAAGATCGCTCGACGCCGTCACGGGACCGAACTCCTCTCCGGAGAACTGGACGGCGTCGAAGAGCCAGCCCTGGCAACCGTTGTACGCCTGGAACGACTCCAGTCGGTTGTTCCAGGTCTGCAGCGTCTCGAAGTCATGCGCGATGCCGTTGCAGATGAGCGGATTCGTCGTGACGTACGTCACGCTCGCGCCCGCATACCCAACCTCGTCCCATCCGGTCGCCAGCAGGTACGTCTCGGCGTCGGCCGCCCCCGCGGCGGCCGAGCGCGCGGACGCGACGCTCATCGACCCGGTCGGCACGGCCACGACCGTCGTGCCGGTGTCGGCCTCGATCTGCGCGATGGGGTCGAGCGAGGCGTCGAAGCACGCCGACTCGCCGGTGTCGACGTTGACCCAGCACGACTGCGCGTCGGCGGGGGCGGCCGCAGTGGCGGCGGTAGCGGTGGGCGCGAGCGCGAGGGCGGCGAGCAGGCCGGCCGTGGCGCCGAGGGACGAGAGCGAGAGGCTGTTCATGCGCCACAGTCAACCGATCCCCACCCCACCCCGGGCAACGAGGGGGTGAATCTTGGGCGTCGGCCTGTGGTGCGACGTGTCGATGCGGCGAACATCGGGTGTCGAAGGTAAGGAAAACGAGTTTCCGTACAGCGGCGCCGGGTGTTCCGCGGGCATGGCTACACTCGGCGCGTGATGGGCGAGTGGAGCGGGCGCGGGCCTTGGCGCGAGCGCAGTGACCGCGAGCTGCTCGACGCCGCCGCCCGCGACGACGACCGCGCCTTCGCCGTGCTCTATCACCGCTATATCGAAGACGTGTTCGTCGCCGCCCTCGAGGAGCTCGGCGACGAGGACGAGGCGCAGCAGGTGGCGCAGCAGGTGTTCGCCACGGCGTGGGACAAGGCCAGGCACGTGCGGCTGGCGAACGGATCGGCGCTCGGCTGGCTGCTCGTGACGTGCCGCAACCACGCGGCGAACCGATTGCGATCTCTGCGGCGGCGGCCCGCCTTCGAGGGACTGGACGATCGCGCGGTTACCATGCTGGAGACCCGGCAGCGGCAGCGCATCGAGGATCGCGAGCTGCTCGAGAGGGTCGAAGAGGAGATCTCGGCGATGCCGGCGCTCGACCAGCAGGCGTACCAGGCGGTCATCGTCGAGGGACTCAGCTACGACGAGGCGGCACGGCGACTGGGCATCTCCGTCGCGTCGGTGGGCAAACGACTGAACCGCGTGCGCAAGCGCATCGGGCAACGATTCGGGGGAGGACGATGAGCGATCAGCCGCGTCTGAGTCCCGAGCGCCGCGCCGCCATGGGCGAGTGGCTGCAGGGCCACATCGCCAGGCGCCGCCGCCGGCGCCGCCGCCTGGCGATCGCGGGCGCGGCCGGCGCCGGCGTGCTCACGCTGGGCCTGGCCGCCGCGATCGTGCTCGCGCCGCAGGAGGTGCAGGACCGCTGGGTGGAGTGCTACCCCGAGGCCGACCTGTCGTCGCCGTACGCCACGGGCGTGCGCGACGGCGCCGAGCCGGTGGGCGACCGCGAGGCGTACGCGCTGTCGATGTGCGAGAACCTGTGGGAGCAGGGCCTGGTCGACGGCACCGCGCGCGACGCGGCGCCCGAGCTCGTGCTGTGCCGCCGGGCCGACCTCTCGCTGCTCGCGTTCCCCCGTGACGACTCCGCGGCCCCGGCGGAGGAGTTCTGCCGCGACCTCGGGCTGTACACGCCCGGGGAGTGAGGCGGGGCGCACCGGCGGACGCGGGCTGCGGTGGTCGCTTCATCTTCGCGGCCTGCGGCCGCTTCGTTCAGCAACCGATGGGCTGTGCGGCCTCCGCCGACCGATGGGTGTGCGGGGCGCCCCATCCGGTTGCTGAACGGAGGCGCGAAGCGCCGGAGATGAAGCGACCACCGCAACCCACCAACGGCCCCCAGAAACCGCGGTATGTCCGCCGAAACGCGGTCCTTACCCCCTACCTGAATATTCACTGAGTCGACCTCAGTTCGCCCTTGACTATTCGGGAAACTACCCCTTCTGCGGCCCGGCAGACCCGGACATGCTTGTGTCCCGTGACAACCCCCCAGACGACGGACGAGGCGCTTGCCGCTCGTCCCGATTCCTCCCCGGCGGAGGACAGGCCGCGAAGCCTCCGCGCCGTGCGCGGGCTCTCGGACAACCTGTTCCGGGCCGGCTCGCACTCGGGCGGCGTGATCGTTCTCGTGATCATGACGCTCGTGGGCCTGTTCCTCGCGATCCGTGGGGCGGAGGCCATCGGCGTCGCCGGCCCCGAGTTCCTCACGGAGCAGGACTGGGAGCCCGCGAGCGGCCGCTTCGGCATCGCGGCGGTGCTGTTCGGCACGGTGGTGATCGCGCTCATCGCGATCAGCGTCGCACTGCCGCTGGCACTGGGCGTCGCCACCTACATCTCCGAGTACGCGCCAGACGGGCTCAAGCGGCTGCTGACGAACATCGTCGACCTCATGGCCGCCATCCCCAGCATCGTGTACGGACTCTGGGGCGCGTACTGGCTGCAGGAGCAGCTCATTCCGGTCGCCGAGTGGCTCAGCACCTACCTGGGCTGGATCCCGATCTTCGCGGTGTCGCAGTTCGACCCGAGCGACCCGCTCGCCACCCCCACGGTGTTCACCGCGTCGGCGTTCCTGGCTGGCCTGGTGGTGGCGCTCATGGTCGCCCCGATCGCCGCGTCGATCATGCGCGAGGTGTTCGCGCAGGCGCCGCTGGGTGAGCGCGAGGGGGCCCTCGCGCTCGGCTCGAGCAAGTGGGGCATGATCCGCAACGTGGTCTACCCGTACGGGCTGGGCGGCATCATCGGCGGCACGATGCTCGGCCTCGGCCGGGCGCTGGGCGAGACGATCGCCGTGTACATCGTGATCTCGCCGATTTTCGTCATCAACTGGCACGTGCTTTCTGCCGGCACGAACTCCATCAGCGCCCTCATCGCGCTGCGCTACGGCGAGGCCTCGGCCCTCGAGCTGTCGGGCCTCATGGCAGCCGGCCTCGTGCTCTTCCTCATCACGATGGCCGTGAACTTCATCGCCGGCTTCATCGTCAGTCGCTCCCGCTCCGGGGCATCGAGCTGAGGCCATCGACATGACCACGACAGAGATCATCACCGACCCGGTGCGGCGCCGGGCCACGCTCCCGGGCCGGGTGACGCGCACGCACGTGCCGGGGCGCGACGGGCGGCTTCACGTGAGCCGGCCCGAGACGCGCCGCGAGCTCTCCACCATCCGCCGCGAGGACGTGCTGCGCATCGTGGGCGCGCTGGCCGCCGCGCTCACCGCGACCGGCACGCTCTTCTCCCATCTGGTGCCGTTCCAGGGTCCGCTGCCGTTCGTCCTGGTGGCGTACGCGCTGTTCCTGGTGTTCTTCGTCGTGCTGATCAGCTTCGACGACGACAAGGTCACGATCCGCGACCGCGTGATGGCCGTGGTCATCCACACCACGGCGCTGCTGCTGCTCCTCGCGCTGGCGATCGTCGTGGTGTTCACGCTCATCCGCGGGGCCGAGGCCTACCTGCAGCCGAACTTCTGGGTCGAGGACCTCTCGCTCGCCGGGCCTCTCGACCCCGTGACGGTGGGAGGGATGGCGCACGCCGCCATCGGCACGCTCATCGTCATCTCCATCGCGCTCGCCATCGCCATCCCGCTGGGCCTGCTCACGGCCGTGATGATGGCGGAGTTCCCCTCGCTCTTCACGCGGGTCGTGCGCACGGTGTCCGAGGCGATGACGGCGCTGCCCTCGATCGTGTGCGGCCTGTTCATCTACGCCACCTACATCCTGCTGTTCGGGCTGCCACAGTCGGGCTTCGCGGCAGCGCTGGCGGTGACGATCATGATCCTGCCGATCATCATCCGCTCGGCCGACGTGGTGCTGCGCCTGGTGCCGCAGACGCTCAAGGAGGCCTCGTTCGCCACGGGCGCGAGCCATTGGCGCACGGTGTGGCACGTGGTGCTGCCCACCAGCAAGTCGGGCCTCATGACGGCGATCGTGCTGGGCACGGCGCGCGGCATCGGCGAGACCAGCCCGGTGCTGCTGACGGCCGGCTGGACGACCTTCTTCAACCTCAACCCGTTCGAGGGGGCGATGGTCACGCTGCCGTTCGCCACGTTCACCCTGGTGAAGAGCCCCGAGGAGACGCAGATCGCCCGAGGGTTCGGCGCCGCCGCCGTGCTCATGGTGCTCGTGTTCATCCTGTTCGCGCTCGCCCGCATCATCGGCGGCAAGGGCGCCGGCATCCTCTCGCCGCGGCAGCTGGCGCGTGCCGCGCGCGCCAGCCGCCACGATGCCGAGCGTTTCGACGCCCGGCGCGCCGCACGCACGATCGATCCCGTCGCATACGGCGGGGACCGACTCCAACAGTCTCTGAGCGATGAGGGAGGGCAGCGATGATGGTGCTCGTGCGCATCCGCCGTGTGGGGCGCGGCGTGAGGCTCGCCGTCGCCGCGATGGCCGTGCTCCACGGCATCCTCGTGACCGTCTGCATCGTGCTGGGCGTTCAGACGCTGGTGCGCCGCGACCGCTCCAGCGATCGCGGCACGCCGGTCTACCCGATCTTGCCTTCGAACTTGCCTCCGAGCTGGATCGGCTCCGACACCGTCCAACCCCTCCACTGGGAGGACACATTCCCGGATTACGAGGACGAAGACATGGATGACGAGTTCCGCGCCGACGAGGGCGCGGGCGAGACAGCGACTCCGGCCGACGAGCCTGAGGAGACGCGCGAGAGGGAGACGGCATGATGCGCGCATCCGCCCCTCGACGGTTCGGCGCCGGCCGGATCGCCGCGATCCTGCTCGGCGTGCTGATGGTGGCCGTCGGCTCGCTCGGCGCGGTCACGCCCGCGCAGGCGGTGGGCACGGTGCACGTGCCCATCACGGGGTCGGGATCGACCTGGTCGGAGAACGCCCTCGCCGCGTGGATCCGAAACGTGTGGGCCAACTACCAGTGGAAGATCGAGTACTCCGGCGGCGGCTCCACCCAGGGCCGCACCGACTTCGCCAACGGCGTCAAGGACTTCGGCGTCAGCGAGATCCCCTACGGCATCGCCAACTCCAACGAGGCCGACCAGCGCCCGGCGCGCCAGTTCGCCTACATGCCGATCGTGGCCGGCGGCACGGCGTTCATGTACAACCTGCAGATCGGCGGCAAGCGCGTCACCAACCTGCGCCTGTCGGGCGACACCGTCGCGAAGATCTTCACGGGCGTGATCACGCGTTGGAACGACCCGCAGATCGTGGCGGACAACCCGCAGCTCGCCCTGCCCGACATCCCCATCGTGCCGGTCGTGCGCTCCGACGGCTCCGGCGCGACCGCGCAGGTGTCGATCTGGATGCGGCAGGAGCACACGGCGCTGTGGGACGCGTACTGCGGCAAGGTCGGTCGTCCGATGATCAACGGCCACTGCGGCGTCACCAGCAACTATCCCGCCGTGCCGGGCAGCGGCTTCATCTCGAAGAAGGGCTCCGAGGGCGTCTCGGGCTACGTGGCGCAGAGCTACGCGGTCGGTTCCATCACCTTCGTGGAGTACAGCTACGCGCTCAATTCCGGGTTCCCCGTCGCGAAGCTGCTCAACAGCGCCGGCTACTACACCGAGCCGACGGCGGGCAACGTGGCCGTCGCCCTGCTGCAGGCGCACATCAACGAGGATCAGTCCTCGCCGGACTACCTGACGCAGGACCTGCGCGACGTCTACACGAACGGCGATCCTCGTACGTACCCGCTCAGTTCGTACAGCTACATCATCCTGCCCACCGCGCTGGAGTCCGGATTCACCGAGAACAAGGGGCTGACCCTCGGGGCCTTCGGCTCGTACTTCCTCTGTGAGGGTCAGCAGTCTGCGGAGGTGCTGGGATACTCGCCGCTCCCGGTCAACCTCGTCCTCGGGGCCCAGCGGCAGCTCCAGAAGGTGCCGGGAGGTGACCCCGCACGGACGGGCTTCTCGGTGGGATCCTGCAACAACCCCACGCTGGACCCGAATGATCCGAACGGCAACGCGCTCGCGAAGAACGCCCCGTACCCGGAGGAATGCGATCGCCAGGGGCCCGTCCAGTGCTCCCGCGGCACCGGTGGCGCCAAGGACACGGCCACCGACGCGAGTGGCGCCGGCGGCGCCCAGAACGGCGGGCAGAACGGCGGTGGCCAGGGCGCCGAGGGCGGAGGTGCCGTGGGCGAGGGCTCTGTCGACGCCGCTGGCGCTGAGGCGCTCGATGCCGACACGGTCGGCGTCGACGGCGCATCCTCGGGCCCGATCGTCGTGGCCGGCAGCCCGCAGGCTCTGCCGCTCTCCCAAGCCGGGGTGCTGCCTGCCCTCGCGATCCTCGTGGCGGGCGCCGGCCTGCTCCTCGCCGCCATCATGCCGCCGCTGCTCGGCAGTCGGCAGCGCAAGACCCTCCTGCCCACCCCCACGCGCGGTTCGCCGCGCACCCGCTGAGAAGGACCACCCCGTGATCGCACTCCCCGCCCGCACCGCAGCCCCCGCGCTGCGTCGCTGGACTGCGCTCGCCGTCGTCGCGGCGCTCGCGGCAGGGCTCATCGCCGCCGCGTCGTCGGCGCCCGCACAGGCAGCCGAAGACACCGACTCGGCCGTGACCGTGAAGTGGGCCGGCGGCAACGATTCCGCGATCCAGCCGTACCAGCCGGACCACGCCGGGCTCACCAGCGACGGCGCCGGCAACGACGCGGGCGGCGGCCATTGGGACGACTTCAAGAACCTCGAGGTCACCGTGGCGAAAACGCAAGGGCTGGGAGACGAGGCCGTCACCGTCCGCGCGTCGGGCATGGCGCCCACGGTGAAACCCGACAACGGCCTGGCGAGCAATTTCCTGCAGATGTTCCAGTGCTGGGGCCCCGACCCGCTCTCGGACGACTTCCAGGAGACCTGCCAGTACGGCGGCTTCTCGTCCCAGGCGGGCGCGCGCAAGAGCATGGCATCCTACGACAATTTCGTGGCCGCGAGCGTGATCCACCGTTCCCAGAACGTCTTCGATCAGCGGTTCCAGACCGTGTGGAACGAGTACAACGAGCCGGTCCAGACCGACGCATACGGAACGTGGAACGGCACCCAGTCGTTCTTCACCGACGCCACCACGAACGAGCTCGTGGCGGTGCCGATCAGCGCCGACGGCACCGCCGAGGTCGCCTTCGAGGTGCAATCGGCGGCCGCGGCACCGCACTTGGGGTGCGGCGACACGTCCGAGATCGGCGCCGGGGAGCGGTGCTGGCTGGCGATCGTCCCACGCGGCGCCCACTCCAACGTGCCGGACGGGGGCGACGCTGCCGCGTGCGTGGGCCCCAACGTCAATAGGCGTGAGGACTTCTACGGCAGTGTCACCTCGGCGCAGAAGGGCTCTCCCGTCAACCCCGCGTGCACGGCCTGGAGCAACCGGATCGTGGTGCCCCTCGACTTCGACGATCCCTACCAGTCGTGCACCTCGGGCGGAGCGGAGCGCCGCGTGTCGGGCAGCGAGCTCATCGCCGACGCCATCGGCTCGTGGCAGTCGGCGCTGTGCACCGCGGCGACCGATCCGGTGGCGTTCAGCATGACCACCAACTCCGGCGGCCTCACCCGCAGCCAGCTGCTGGACGGCACGGTCCCGTTCGCCGCAGTCTCCGAACCGCTCACCGAGGGCACGATCGGCTCCGCCGACCCGGCGCTCCTGCAGGGCGCCCGGCTGCGCTACGCGCCCCTGGCGAACACGGCGCTCACCATCTCCTTCGTCGCCAACCACTCGGCCGGCAGCGTCAGGATCCGCGACGTCAAGCTCAGCCCGCGGATGGTCGCAAAGCTGCTCACCCAGTCCTATCTCACTCTCATTCCCACGATTCCCAACTCCGGCGTCACGGCCCCGCACCGGGCAGGCCGCCCGGAGCATGTCTTCACCGACCCGGAATGGGCGGCGCTGGGCAACCCGACCATCCAGCCCGGCACGGTCTCGGCGGATGGGCAGTTTGTCGTCAGCGGGCCGCAGGGCGACGACGCCATCCGGCTGCTGTGGGAGTACGTGCTCGCCGACGCCGACGCGGTGGCGTTCCTGCAGGGCACCGCCGACCCGTGGGGGATGACCGTGAACCCCTACTACCTTCCCCCCGGACACCGCGACGCGCTCGGCGGCGGCATCGACCTGCTCACCACACCGCCCGACAGCTTCCTGCGCGCCGACCAGACCGTCCTGCCCGGCGAGGGGCAGACGCTGAGCTACGTCAACTGGAAGGGGCAGACCATCGACTCGATCACGATGTTGCCCTACTCGATCAGCCTGGAAGCCAACGCGCAGCGGGTGTTCCGCGGCGACACGAAGTACACCGCCGACTGGGACCCGTACGTCGTGAACAGCGCGTTCGAGGCGGGCAACTTCGTGGCTCGCGGGGTACAGTCGCTCGCCAGCGGGCAGTTCATCCTGGGGCCGACGAGCCTCGCGGCGTCGGAGCGATACGACCTCGACGCCGTCGCGCTCGGCCTGCCGCTCTCGGAGCGCACCACAAAGGAGAACGCCGCCACTGCCCGCACGTTCGCCGCTCCCGATTCGAGCTCGCTGGCCCAGGCGCTCGCCGCGCAGCCCGAGCCCTCCGCGACCGGCATCGCCGACGCCGCCATCGGCGACCTGCCCGACGGCGCGTACCCGCTCACGACGACCGTGTACGGGGCGGTGGACCTGAACGCGCCCGCGCTGGACGAGACGGCCCGGAAGGAGTATGCCCGCCTGCTGGAGTACGCCGCCGGCGACGGCCAGATGCCCGGCGAGGGGCGCGGGCAGCTCCCCGCCGGCTACGCGCCACTCACCGATGCCCAGCGTGCCGTCACTCGCGCGGTGGCCGCGGAGCTGGTCGCCCCCGCCAGCGCGACCCCCGGCGATGACGCCGGCAACGACAACGGTGGCGACGCCGCCGGCGCTCCCGGGGCAACGGGGCCGGGGGGCGCCGCGACCGCCGGTGCCCCGACGAACCCCGGCGAAGACGCGGCGACTCAGACCCAGGTCTCCGGCGCGGTGGAGGAGGCCGTGGTGCTGACCGCGGCCGTGACCGCGCCGGGCGGCGCCGCGGTGGGCGCCGCGCTGGCGGCGAGCCTCGCCGCCCTCATCTCCTCCCTCCTCCTTCTGCGGCGAAGGGGTGCGGGCGGATGAGTTGATCGGCGAAACGGCGACGTCGTCGCCACCGACAACTCCACACAGACACTCGCTCGGTCCCGATGGCCGAACGAGGAGGCCCCCCGCCTCGGCTTGTGAACGGGGGCAGGGGGCCGGGCGCCAGCAGGCGCAACGAACCGAAACAATACCCAGAAAGGGTACGGTAATGCAAAACAGCACCACCAAGAAGTGGCTCCTCGGAGCCACGGCAACGATCCTGGGCCTCGCGCTCGCCGCCGGCGGGTCCGTCGCGGCGAACGCGGATCCGACCAGCCCCCGGCTGCTGAACGGGTCTGGCTCGGACACCTCCCAGGATGTCAACAACGGCCTCGCCGCGGTCATCGAGGGTGACCACGACGACAACGTGAACACGGCCGACGAGCTCATCGTCGGCTCGTGGGACGCGACCGGTGGCGGAACGATCGACACCGGTACGGGGCCGTTCGCTCGCCCGAACGGGTCGGGCAACGGCGTGACGGCGCTGAAGTCGGCGAAGGACACCACCACCCTCTGGAACGGTGTGAACCTTCCCTACGACGCGCTGCAGTTCGCCCGCTCTTCGAGCGCGCCGAGCGCCTCGGCCCTCGACGTGAACGGGGCTTACTACTACATCCCGCTCGCGGCCGACGCCGTGAGCTTCGCGGCGCACGACAGCAACGCGGTGATCCCCACCGACGCTGGGGGGAACTACGACCTCCCGCTCGGTGCCTCGGTCGGTGAGCGGTGGGCCTCCGGCGCCAACGCCGGTCAGCTCAAGCTCACGCTGAAGAACATCTACGGCAACATCGGCATCACGGGCAACGGCATCGCCACGCTGTACTCGGCGGAGTCGGGCGGCATCGCGCGCACGGTCGGCAACGAGGACTCCTCGGCGCAGATCGTGCCGTTCATCCCGCAGGCCGGCTCGGGCACCCGCTCGTTCTGGCAGACCACGATCACCGGAAGCAGCAGCATCGCCTTCGGTGCCCAGGTCTCCGACGTCTACGGTGCCTCCGACGCCAGCGTGCAGGAGCACGACGGTGCGGTGCTCGAGGCGCTGCCGCAGCGTGCCATCGTGCCGTTCTCGGTCGCGCAGCACATCGCGCAGAGCAAGGTCGCGGTCAACGACGCCTACTACGACGTCTATGGCATCACCGTGGCGGACCGCCTGCACGGCGCGGCGCTCGGCGAGATCAACAGCGTGGAGCCGGTCACGAACAACGGCACCCTGAACACTCAGTTCGCGGTGACGCGGCCGGTGTTCACCGTGGTCTACGCCGCCGAGCTGAACGACGACGGCATCCGCGGACGGGAGCTCGCGGCCACGTTCGCGGGCACCGGAGGCAAGGCGTACCAGGCGCTGCGTCCCGACCCCGCCAACCCGATCTCGGTGATCGAGGACTTCGGGTTCGGCAGCCTTGAGTTCGGTGCCGACTTCGTCATCGCCGGCCAGCTCTACACCGACGTCACGGCGGGCGAGGTCAGCAACCGCCTCCGCGCCAACCCGTAATCGCACCATCCAAGTCCCGGGGCTGCGGCGCCACCGCTCGGCCGCAGCCCCGGGCACCCTCGTGCGCGTCGATCGCGGTGCGCATCACGATCCGACCCGAAGAAGGAACCCACCCATGAGTCGCGTCACCCGAACGCACCGTCGCCTCCGCACGCTCGCTGCGGCCATCACCTTCGCCGCGGCAACCGCCTCGGCCGCACTCGTCGCGGCGCCGGCCCACGCCGCCACCGAGACGCTCAACCCCGCCAACGAGATCGACGGCGGCTACACCATGACCCTCGACCCGGCGGAGCGCAGCGGAGCCACCGCGCTCAGGACGGGCCCCACCACGGTCACGGTGAGCAAGGGCTGCCCGGAGGGCTTCCGCGCCAGCTCGCGCACCGTCCTGCTGCTTTCGAACGGCGAGCGCGTGGGGGCGGCGCTCCTCCGCTCCAACGTCAGTGTGGCGAACTTCGGGCTGACCGGCGCGCCGATCTCGCTCACCAACAACTACGCGAGCACCTGGTCGAACGCGTACACGCTGTTCGTCAGCGGGCCGGCCAAGTTCGTCATCACGTGCGACGCCGTGTACACGTCGGCCAGCTCCGCGAACCCGATCGGTGATTCGAAGTACTTCGTCACCGAGATCGAGTTCGACACCACGGCGCAGACGTGGAAGTGGGTCAACGACTCCGTGGAAGAGGCGACCCCGACCGAGACGACCGTCACCGCGGAGGCGACCTCGGCCACCTCGGTGAAGCTCACCGCGACCGTGATGCCGGCAGACGCGGCCGGCCAGGTGCAGTTCACTCAGAACGAGGTCGACATCGACGGCGCCCTGGTGAATGTCGTGGGCGGCACGGCCACGTACGACGTGACCGGGCTGGCTCCGGCCACGGAGTATGGGTTCGGTGCGCGCTTCGTGCCGGCCGACGCCGACGTCTATGCGGAGTCCTCGGCGGATCCGACCAACGCGGCTACCCCGGCGGACGAAAAGAAGCCGGAATTGGAGGTCAGCGTGCCCGACGAGGAAGCGCCTTCGGAGCCCTCGGGTCTGACGATCGCCCTCGACCCGGCTTCGAAGATCACCCTCACCGGCGAGACGCCGACGCGCCAGCCCGGCCAGGACTGGACGGCAACGGGCGAGCTCGGCAACGTGCGCGTGAACGATGACCGCCGTGACCCGGATGGCGAGGAATGGAGCCTCACCGGCAGCGCCTCGCCGTTCGCGAAGAACGGCGGCGGCGATCCGATCGCGGCGACCCACCTCGGGTGGCAGCCCGAGAAGGTCGACGGTGCGGGCACGGCCGGCGCCACGGTCACCCCCGGCGTCGACGGCGGTCTCTCCACGGGGAAGCCGCTCGCATCGGGCAGAGCATCGGCCGACGCGAACGTGACGACCGAGGTGAAGGCCGGGCTCACGCTCAAGGTGCCCGCAGGCACCCCGGGCGGCGACTACACCTCCACCCTCACCCTGACGCTCATCTGACGTCATCCGCGTCGGCATCCGCCGACGCACGCCCGCCCATCACGCCGGGACCCTGCCCGGCCCACGAGAACACAGCACATGACGAAGCGAACGCCCGTGATCGGGCTCCTCGGCGCCGCGCTCCTGGCGGCGCTGCTCGCCGTTCCCGCCACCGGCCCCGCGTCGGCGGCCGACGGCGCACTCGCGTGGGGCGTGCAGCCCTCGACGCCCGACGGCCCCGACGGGCGCACGTCCTTCGAGTACGAGGTCGCGCCCGGCAGCGTGATCGAGGACTGGGTGGCCGTCACCAACCGCGGCAGCGCCCCCGTGACCGTGCGGGTCTACGGCGCCGACGCGACCGCCGACTACGCCTCGGGCGCCTTCACGCTCGTCGGCGCCGACATCGCCTCCACCGACCTGGGCGCGTGGACGTCGGTCGACGGCGCTCCCGCCGCGTGTGACGACACGAACGACGCCGCGGAGGCCGCGTGCGCCATCGCGGTGGGCACCTCGATCACCCTCGAGCCGGGCACGCGCGCCGACCTGCCCTTCACCATCACCGTGCCGCACGACGCGGCCCCGGGCGACCACGCCGCCGGTATCGTCGCCGGCTACGTGACCGAGGGCGCGGGGGAGGGGCAGACCGTGCGGCGCGAGGACCGCGTGGGGGCGCGCATCTACCTGCGCGTGGACGGCCCGCTCTCGCCGGGCATGGGCATCACCGGCGCGACCGGTGGCTTCGACGCCTCGTGGGTGCCGTTCGCCCCCGGCACCGCGTACGCGGGGTTCGACGTCGTGAACGTGGGGAACACCCGCGTCGACGTGATCCCGGAGGCGCGGCTGACCGGCCCGTTCGGGATCGACCTGGGCACGGTCGTGCTCGACGAGATCGAGAACCTCGTGCCCGGCGCCACCACGCACGTGACCGCCGAGCTGCCCGGGGTGCCGCCGCTGCTGCTGCTCACCGCCGAGCTCACGCTCACGGCGGCGCCGGCCGGCGGCAGCGCGGCCGACGATCCCCTGCCCGCCGCGGTGAGCGCGTCGCTGACCGCGTGGGCGGTGCCATGGACCGGGCTCGCCGTGATCCTCGTCGTCGCCGCGCTCGTGGCGCTGACGATCTGGCGGCGGCGTCGCATCCGCGCCCGGCTGGCGGCCGAGCTCGCCGAGTACACCGACCAGCTCCTCGCCGGGCAGGCGGCCCCGCAACCCGAACCCGCCGGCGCGGGCTTCGTACCCCGCAGCGACACGGCAGGACGAGCATGAGCGACCAGCGCACGACCCCCACGTGGAGAGCAGACCGAGACATGAAGACCATCACTGCCCGCACCCGCACGCTGGGCCTCGCGGCGATGCTGCTCGCCGGCCTGGCGTGGTTCGCCGGCCCGCCGTCCGCGCACGCCCAGGTCGAGGACACGAGCGACGGCGACCTCACCGTGTCGGTGCCGGACGTGCCGCCCAGCAGCCCGCCCGCATCGCCGCCGCCGAGCAACCCGCCGGCGTCCCCGCCGCCGACGGGGGGTGACGCCCCGAACGGCACACCGGCGGGCGGCGGCGCACCCGCGGGCGGAGGCGCGCGCGG
>NZ_JBMDJT010000022.1:0-42211 GCF_057809335.1 Microbacterium sp. FG3
CGTTAGGCTCGTCGGCAGCGTCAGATGTGAATAAGACACAGGGCGACGCCCCCGCAGCCGCCCGCCGGCCCCCACGCCGCCGCGCCCGCGGCCGGCCCGGCGCGCCCCGCGGAGCCGCCCCGTGTCGCGCCGATCCCGCCCGCGCGCCCCGCCGGGCCCGATGCGGGAGGCGAGGACGATCCGCTGCCGCCCGACGTCACGAAGGCGCGGCAGCGCCCCGTCGCCGAGCAGGCCGAGCGGGTCGCCGAGCTCGGCTTCGCCGAGCGGCTGGGGCTCGGGCGTGACGACGAGGACGAAGTGGGGCCGACGGCATGAGACTCGGACTGATCCTCGGCGAGGTCCTCACGGGGCTCCGCCGCAACGCGTCGATGGTCGTCTCGGTCGTGCTCGTCACGTTCGTCTCGCTGACCTTCGTGGGCGCGGCGATCCTGATGCAGGCGCAGATCGGCACGATGCGGGAGTACTTCCAGGACCGCGCGCAGATCGAGATCTACCTGTGCTCGACCCTGTCCACGCAGGAGACCTGCCTGGAGGGCGCCGCGACGGAGGAGCAGACCGCGGCCGTCGAGGCGGAGCTGCGCTCCGACACGCTGTCGTCGGTGATCCAGCGCTTCACCTACATCTCCGCCGAGGAGGCGCACGCGTCGTTCACCGAGAACTTCCCCGATCAGGCGAATCTGCTCACCCCCGAGCAGACGAACGCGTCGTTCCGCATCACGCTGGTGAACCCGGAGGACCCCCGCAACGCGGACGTGCTCGTGGAGGCGTTCTCCGGCATCGCGGGCGTCGAGGGGGTGACGAACCAGATCGAGCATCTCGAGCCGCTGTTCGCCGCGCTCACGATCGCGACGTACATCGCCGTGGGCATCGCGGCGCTCATGCTCATCTCCGCCGTGCTGCTCATCGGCACGACCATCCGCTTGTCGGCCTACGCCCGGCGCCGCGAGGTCGGCATCATGCGCCTGGTGGGCGCGTCGAACCGCTTCATCCAGACGCCGTTCGTGCTCGAGGGCGTCGTCGCGGCGTTCCTGGGCGCCGCGCTCGCGAGCGTCGCCGTGCTGCTGATGGTCCGCTTCGGCGTCGACGGCTATCTCGCCACCAGCATGGGCACCGTGCCGTGGGTGGGCATGGGCGAGGCGTGGCTCGTCGTCCCCGTCATCATCGCGCTCGGCGTCGTGCTGGCCGCCGCCTCGGCCGGCTTCGCGATCCGCCGCTGGCTGCGCGCCTGATCCAGTAGACTCGAACGCTGCCCGTCATCCGGCGGGCGGCGTTCGAGGTGCCGGATCGCGGAAGGGCGGGTGTCGCATGCCGAAGGAGAAGGGCGAGAAGGTCATCGCCCTCAATCGCCGTGCCCGCCACGAGTACACGATCGAGAAGACCTACGAGGCCGGCCTGGTGCTGCAGGGCACCGAGGTGAAGTCGCTGCGCGAGGGCCACGCCAACCTCACCGACGGCTACGCGTACATCGACCGCGGCGAAGCCTTCCTCGACCAGGTGAGCATCCCGCAGTACTCGAACGGCACGTGGACGAATCACTCGGCCAAGCGCATCCGCAAGCTGCTGCTGCACAAGGACGAGATCGCCAAGCTCGCGCGCAAGACCGCCGAGGGCGGCTACACGCTCGTGCCCATGAAGCTGTACTTCGTCGACGGCCGCGCCAAGGTCGAGATCGCGGTGGCCAAGGGCAAGACCCAGTACGACAAGCGCCAGACGCTGCGCGAGCGCCAGGACCGCCGCGAGGCCGAGCGCGCCATGCGCCTGCGCAACCGCGTGGGGGAGTGACCAACAGGCATCCGTGCCACCCCGCCCCGCGCGCCTACGATCGTCCGGATCGGATGGGCGAGCCGCGGGAGGGGCGATGGATCCGGCCTCGGTCGCGCTGGGCGCGGCGTACCTGGCGTTCGGCGCCGGCGGCCTCGCGCTGATCCGCACCGACCTGGCCGAGCACCGGCTGCCGAACGCCATCATGCTGCCGACGACGGGCGTCGTCGCGGCGCTGCTCGTCATCGCCGCGCTGCTGGCGGGGCGCACGTCCGCCATCGGGGGCGGCGCGGCGGGCGCGCTGCTGCTGGGTGGCTTCTACGCCGCGCTGTGGATCGTCGGCCGCGAGAGCGGCGGGATGGGCGGCGGCGATGTCAAGCTCGCGCTGCTGGTGGGGCTGTTCCTCGGCTGGCACGGCTGGGCCGCGCTCGCGCTGGGCGCGGCGGCCGGATTCCTCGCGGGCGGGCTGGTCGCGGTCGTGCTCGTCGCCGCCGGTCGCGCCGACGCGCGCACGCGGATCGCGTTCGGTCCGTTCATGCTCGTCGGCGCATGCATAGGGCCCCTCGTCGGCTGACGCAAGGCCGGGCACCGCCGCGCGGCGGACGCTAGCCTGTCCGCATGGGGGCGCTGATCGGCATCTGGAATCGCGTGCTGGCGTGGGCGCTGCAGCGGCGCCTCGTGCGCTCGCTTCTGCTCTACTCCGAGAGCAACGGACCGGTGCTCGCGGCGAGCGTGACATACCGGGCGCTCTTCGCGCTGTTCGCGGCCGTGCTGCTGGGGTTCTCCGCGGTCGCCATCTGGCTCTCGGGTCGCCCGGAGCTTTGGGACGCGCTCGTGGCCGGTGTCGACAACGTCATCCCCGGCCTCATCGGCGAGGGTGGGGTGATCGACGCGAGCGAGCTGCAGAAGGCGCCGGGCGCCATCACCGTGGCGGGCGTCATCGCGGTTGTCGCCCTCGTGGGCGCGGCGATCGGGGCGATCACGACGCTGCGCACCGCGATCCGCGTGATGGCGGGCACAGAGAACGCGACGACCTCGCCGATCCTGCTCGCCCTGCGCGACCTGCTGTTCGCACTGGCCGTGGGCGTGCTGCTCCTCGCCTCGGTCGTGGTGACGTTCCTCGGATCGGCGTTCGTCACGACCGTGCTGGACTGGCTGGGGCTGGGGTCGGACCTCGCCGGGGCGATCGTGACGAGGATCATCACGATCGCGGTGACCTTCGCGCTCGACGCGGTGATCATCGCGCTGCTGTTCGCGCTCCTGTCGGGCACGCGCCCCTCGCGGCGGGCGCTGGCCGCCGGCGCCCTCGTGGGCGCCACGGGACTCGTCGTGCTGCAGCAGCTCTCCGGGCTCTTCGTCGGCGGCGCCGATTCGAACCCCCTGCTCACGTCGTTCGCCTCGCTCATCGCGCTGCTGCTGTGGCTGAACTTCTCGGCGCAGGTGATCCTGATCGCGTGCGCGCACGTCATCACGACCATGGCGGAGGAGCGCGATCGCGTGGGGGAGCGCTACGGCGCCACGACGCTCGCGCAGCGCAAGGTGCGCAGCGCCGAGCGGGAGGTGCGCATCGCCACGGCGGCGCTGCGCACGGCCAGGGAGCAGGAGAGCGCGGAGCGCGAGGCGAACGCGGCGCGTGAGGCATGACGCGCGCGGGCGCAACCCCCGCGCGCCGCGCGGAGGCCCGGGGTAGGCTCGGCCCATGGCCATCGCACGACTGAACGGCGGACCCCTCGACGGACAGGTCCTGCCCCTGGATTCCACCGACCAGGACCAGCTGATCATGCCCTACGCGGAGGGTCAGCTCGTCTACCGGCGCGAGGGCGACGCGGAGAACACCGGCGAGGGCGACGGGCCCACCGAGGTGGAGTTCCGCTACGCCCAGGAGCTGAACGACATCGACTCGACGGACGACGACGAGCCGAAGGCGGCCGACCGCTGATGGCGGCGGCCGGGATGACCGGACCGACGCGCTTCGTCGAGGTCGAGCGCAAGTTCGACGTGGACGTCGGCACCCCGGTGCCGGACTGGACGGGAGTGCCCGGCGTGGCCGCGGTGACGCCGGGGGAGGAGCGCCACCTCGACGCGCTGTACCTCGACACGGCCGACCTCGCGCTCGGCCGCGCCGGCGTGGCGCTGCGCCGGCGCACCGGCGGGCCCGATGCCGGCTGGCACATCAAGGGGCCGCTCGTGGACGGCGCTCGCGTGGAGCTCGGCTGGCCCCTCGGCGAGGGAGACGAGGTGCCCGACGCCGTGCGCGCCGAGATCGCGCAGTGGACCACCGCGCCGCTGGAGCCGCTCGCGCGGATCGTGAACGACCGCACCGCCTACGAGCTGCGGGACGCGCACGGCGCGACCCTGGCGGAGTTCGTCGACGACCACGTGCGCACGACCGACCTGCGCGCGGGCGACGAGCGCGAGTGGCACGAGTGGGAGATCGAGCTCGGCCCCGCCGCCCCGGCGGATGCCGCGGCGCGCGAGGCCTTTTTCGCCGCGGTGGCGGAGGCGGCGCTGGCCGCCGGCGCCCGCGGCGCCTCGTCGGCCTCGAAACTCGCCCGCGCCCTCGGCCGCTGATCCGCCGACGACAAAGGGCCCGGATCCGAGGATCCGTGCCCTTTGTCGTTCTGGCTGGCTCACATGTTGATGAAGTGACCCTGGAGGCCGTGGAAGCCCTCCTGCAGCGTCTCCGAGAGCGTCGGGTGCGTGTGCACGTTGCGGGCGGCCTCGACGGCCGTGAGGTCCCACTTCTGCGCGAGCGTGAGCTCGGGCAGCAGCTCCGAGACGTCGGGGCCGACCATGTGGCCGCCGATGAGCTCGAGGTGCTCGGCGTCGGCGATGAGCTTGACGAAGCCGATCGGCTCGCCCAGGCCATTGGCCTTGCCGTTGGCGCTGAAGGGGAACTTCGCGACCTTGATCTCGCGGCCCTCCGCGCGGGCCTGCTCCTCGGTCAGGCCGAAGCTGGCCACCTGCGGCGAGCAGAACGTGGCGCGCGGCATCATGCGGTAGTCGCCCAGCGTCTGGGTCTCGGCCTTCGCGATCGTCTCGGCGGCGACCACGGCCTGCGCCTCGGCCACGTGGGCCAGCTGCAGCTTGGCGGTCACGTCGCCGATGGCGTAGATGCCGTCGACGTTCGTGCGCATGAAGTCGTCGATCTCGATCGCGCCGCGCTCCGTGAGCTTCACGCCCGTCTTCTCGAGGCCGAAGCCCTCGACGTTGGGGGCGAAGCCCACCGACATGAGCACCTTGCCGGCCGTGATCTCGCCCGGCTGGCCGTCGCGGGTCTCGTACGTGACGCGCACCGACGATCCGCTGTCCTCGACGGTCTTGACCGCGGTCGAGGTGAGGATGTCGATGCCGTACTTCTTGTACTGCTTCTGGATCTCCTTCGAGACCTCCGCGTCCTCGTTCGGGAGGGCGCGGTCGAGGAACTCGATGATCGTCACCTTGACGCCGTAGTTCGACAGCACGTAGGCGAACTCCATGCCGATCGCGCCGGCTCCGACGATCACGATCGACTCGGGCAGCTCGCGCGAGAGGATCTGCTCCTCGTACGTGACGACGTTCTCGCTCAGCTCGACGCCCGGCAGCAGGCGCACCTTCGAGCCCGTGGCGATGATCACGTTCTCGTACGTGATCTCCTCGGTGGACCCGTCCGACTTCGCCACCGAGATGGCCTTCGGTCCCGTGAAGGTGCCGCGACCCTCGTACTCGGTGACCTTGTTCTTCTTCATGAGGTAGTGGATGCCCTTGACGTGCGTCTCGGCGACCTTGCGGCTGCGGTCGAACGCCGCGCCGAAGTCGAACGAGACCTCGCCGGAGATGCCGAAGAAGTCGGCCTTGTGCGTGAAGGTGTGCGCCACCTCCGCGTTCTTCAGCAGCGACTTCGAGGGGATGCAGCCGACGTTGAGGCACACACCGCCCCAGTACTTCTCTTCGATGATCGCGACCGAGAGCCCGAGCTGTGCGCCGCGCACGGCTGCGACGTATCCGCCGGGGCCCGCGCCGAGGATGACGAGGTCGTAGTGAGCCATGGCTTCAGCCTATCGCCCGGCGGGCGGCGCGTCGTCCGCGTCGTCGGTGCGATCGCGTCGGGCACGCGCGACGAGGATCGCCACGAGGGCGCCGCCGCCGGCGGCCAGCAGCAGGCCGCCGATGATCCACGGCAGGTTGCGCACGAAGCCGTCGCCGTCGGCCGGGGTCCCGTCGGCGGGATCGGGCGTGGCACTCGGCACGGGCGTCGCCGTCGCGGCATCCGACTCGTCCGGCGTCTGCGGGGTCTGCGTGGGCTCGGGGCTCGGCTGCGGCGCGCTCGGGGTGGCGACGGTGAACGAGAAGGTGCCGTCGATCGGATGCCCGTCGCTCGAGACCACGCGCCACGTCACCGCGTACTCCCCGGCCTCCGCCGCCTCGGCCAGCGGCACGGTCACGACGGCGCCGTCGACCACGGGATCCTCGGCGGTCGCGTCGGCACCCGAGGGCGAGAGGACCTGCACGGCCGTGCCGTCGCCCGCGTCGATGAGCTCGGCGCTGTACGTGAGCGTCAGCTCCGCCGGCATCGTCTCGACGGTCGAATCCGCCGCCGGATCCGTCGACACGAGCGTGTCGTGCGCGGCGGCGGGCGAGGCGCTCGCGAGGGAGGCGGCGAGGAGGACGGCGACGGTCGCGCCCAGCACGGGCATGCGGCGCAGGACACGGGTGGTGGCGGACATGCCACCGAACGTACGGTCGGCGGCTGAGCGAACGCTGGCGGCGCGACTGCCGATAGTGGGCCCGGGATCGTCGAGATGTCCGCCATCCGGGGGACGAACGGATCCCGCGCCCGGCGGTCCATCCGATACGCTGGACGAAAGGAAGGATCGAGCGTGACGGATTCGGAGTTCCAGCCCACCTCTGCGGCGTCGGTGCGACGCGACGGCGGCCACGACGGCTCTGGCGATTCCACGCAGTCGTTCGGCCACGAGTCCGACCTGTCGTTCGTGCCGTTCCACGGCGAGCTCAGCGAGACGGAGCTCGAGGCGATCCAGGCGCTGCCCGCGGGCTCGGCGTTGCTGCTCGTGCGTTCCGGCCCCACCGCCGGCGCCCGCTATCTGCTCGACGGCGACGTGACGACCGTCGGTCGCCACCCCGAGGCCGACATCTTCTTCGACGACGTGACGGTGTCGCGTCGCCACTGCGAGGTCCTGCGCACGGAGGCGGGCTTCGAGATCGTCGACCAGCGCTCGCTGAACGGCACGTACGTCGACGGCTCGCGCGTGGACCGCGGTGTGCTGCGCAACGGCAACGAGGTGCGCATCGGCAAGTTCCGCGTGAACTTCTTCGCCTCGCCGCAGGATCTGCCGGCGACGGGGGCCTGATGGCGGCTGCCCACGCCCGTCTGCCGCATCGGGAGCCGGGAGATGGCGCGCTCCTCAGCATCGGCCAGGTGCTCGCCAAGCTCACCCCCGAGTTCCCGCAGCTGACCTCGAGCAAGCTGCGCTTCCTCGAGATGCAGGGGATCGTCAGCCCGCAGCGCACGGCCGCGGGCTACCGCAAGTTCTCTCCCCACGATCTGGAGCGGCTGCGCTTCGCGCTCACCCTGCAGCGCGATCACTACATGCCGCTCAGCGTCATCCGCGAGCACCTCGCCGACGTCGACGCGGGCCGCGACGTGCAGACGCCGGTCGCGCCGCCGTCGATCCACCCGTCCGAGCGCCGCTACAGCAGGGCCGACCTGCTGGCCGAGGCCGGCGCGGCCCCCCAGCTGTTCAACGACGCGGTGAGCACCGGGGTGCTCACGCCGGCCGAGACCTACGACGAGCAGGCCGTCGCGCTGATGCGCGCGCTCGTCGCCCTCGATCGCCACGGCATCGAGCCGCGGCACGTGCGCGGCCTGCGCCAGAGCGCCGAGCGCCAGGTGTCGCTCGTCGAGACGGCCCTGTCGACCGTGCGCCGCCGCACCGACGCCCGCTCCCGCGCGACCGCGGCGGAGCTCGCGCCCGAGCTGGCCGCGCGCCTGGACGAGGTGCGGGCGATCTTCGTCAAGTCGGCGCTGAGCCGCCTGCTCGACTGATCGTCACCGTTCAATAACGGCTCGCGACACGCCACCCGCGAGCGGCCGGATGTCGTTGCCGGGGCACACGCGGGGGCGTACGTTGGGAAGGTCGAATCGGACCACGAGGGGGACACATGAACGCAGGCACTCCGACCGGTGAGCCCGGCTTCGCCGTCGACCTGCTCTTCACCGACGGTCTCCCGGAGCTGGACCCGCAGATGGGCTACCGCGGCGCCGTCGCCGCGCGTGCCGCGGGCATCACCTATCGGCAGCTGGACTACTGGGCCCGCACCGAGCTGGTCGTGCCCACCATCCGCAGTGCCAGCGGCTCCGGATCGCAGCGCCTCTACGGCTTCCGCGACATCCTCGTCCTGAAGCTCGTCAAGCGACTGCTCGACACGGGCATCTCGCTGCAGCAGATCCGCACGGCGGTCGAGCAGCTGCGTGCGTCCGGCATCGAGGACCTCGCGGGCACGACGCTCATGAGCGACGGCGCCTCGGTGTACCTCTGCACATCGAACGATGAGGTCATCGACCTCGTCAGCCGCGGCCAGGGCGTCTTCGGCATCGCCGTGGGCAAGGTCCTGCGCGAGGTCGAGTCGACGCTCGTCGAGTTCGACCCCACCGCCCCGGACCCCGTCGACGAGCTCGCCGCCCGCCGCACGCGGAAGAGCGCTTGATTCTTTAAGATCTGCGCTGTTCTTTTTTGAATCTGCGCCGCTCGGGCACCCGCTTCGCGGGTGCCGCTAGCGTGCTCTCGCCGGCGCTCCCGCGCCGGCGAGGGGGGGGGCCGCCACGCTCGCTTCGCTCGCACAGTGATCGGTGGGAGCACCATCGGCTGAACTCATCGGTTGAAGCCATCGGGTGAAGCCCGTCGGTTGCTGAACGGAGCGGCGCAGCCGCGGAGATGAAGCGACCACCGCAGCGTCATGGACTTGCTGTGGTCGCTTCATCTTCGTTCGCTGACGCTCACTTCGTTCAGCAACCGTGGGGTTTCACCGGTCGGTTGGGCCCATCGGTTGCTGGGCGGTTGGGCGCATCGGTTGCTGAACGGAGGCGCGGAGCGCCGGAGATTAAGCGACCACCACGAGCCGCTGCGGTTGACCCCATCGGTTGCTGGGCGGAGCGCCGGAGGCGCGGAGATGAAGCGACCACCGCAACCGTCATGGAGTTGCTGAGGTCGCGTCCGCTTTGCGCAGGAACCGGGGGTTTCACCGTCCGGCTACATTCATCGGTTGCTGAACGGAGCGCCGGAGGCGCGGAGATGAAGCGACCAGCGCAACCGGTCGTCGACCGAGCGAAGCGAGCGGAGTCGGCTTGAGCGGAGGCCGCGCAGCGGCCGGAGTCGCAAGCAGGGGCTCAACCCCTTGGCTTCGACTCGCTTCGCTCGCCCGGCCCGTCTCCGCTCCGGCGCTTCGCGCCTCCGGTCGACGAGCGGGACGTTGCTGAAGTCGCTTCGTCTTCGTTCGCTGGCGCTCACTTCGTTCCGCAACCGTGCGGTTGAACTGATCGGTTGCTGAACGGAGGCGCGAAGCGCCGGAGAGGAAGCGACCAGCGCAAGCCGGTCGTCGACCGGAGCGGCGCAGCTGCGGAGCGGAGACGGGCCGAGCGCAGCGCCGGAGGCGCGGAGCCGAGGCCGAGGGGGCGACGGTGCGCAACCCGGCCACCGAGCCGGAAACGGCCCGGAGCGGCTTACTGCTCGCGGGGGTCGGGGATCCGGCCCGATCGCATGATGCGGTCCAGCAGTGCGTCGAAGTCCGCGGCGAGCTCCTGCGCCGACTCGCCCGGCCACACGTGCAGCGGCTTCGCGGCGCCCTGCGCCTGCTGCAGCGAGGTGCGCTCGGGCAGCTGGGGCTCGAGCACGAGCGGCCCGAACATGTCCCGCAGCTCCTTGATGCGGAACTGGTGCTCGATCGACTGCGGGCGCACGCGGTTCACGACGATGCCGAGCGGCTGCAGGCGGGGCGAGAGGCCGCGGCGGATCTCCTCGATCGCGCGCAGCGCGCGGTCGGCAGCGGCCACCGAGAACAGCCCGGGCTCGGTCACGACCGCCACGCGGTCGCTCGCGGCCCACGCCGTGCGCGTGAGGGCGTTGAGCGAGGGCGCGCAGTCGATGAGGACGAGGTCGTACTCGCTCTCGATGAGCGCGAGCGCCTCCTCGAGCTTCCACACGTCCTTCACGCTCGGGTGTGGGCCGTCGAAGTTGATCGCCGACGGGCTGCCGATCATGACGTCGATCGTGCCGGGGTGCGCCTTCGCCCAGCCGCTGTGCGTGATGGCCTGACGGACCGTCTTCTCCTTGGGGGAGGTGAGCACATCGGCGACGTTCAGCTTGCCAGCGGCCTGGATGTCCATGCCGGTCGAGACGTCGGACTGCGGGTCGAGATCGACGACCAGCGTCCGCAGCCCACGGGCGAACGCGGCGGACGCGAGGCCGAGGGTCACGGTCGTCTTGCCGACGCCGCCCTTGAGGGAACTGACGCTGAGTACGTGCACGATCCCCACGTTATCGCCCCTATGCTGTGGAGCACGTGCGGACGCCCCGAACCCACGGCCGAAGGAGGCACATGTTCTCGAAAGTCCTCGTCGCGAATCGCGGAGAGATCGCCATCCGTGCCTTCCGCGCGGCCTACGAACTGGGAGCGCGCACCGTCGCGGTGTTCCCCTTCGAGGACCGCGGATCGCTGCACAGGCAGAAGGCCGACGAGTCGTACGAGATCGGCGAGCCGGGCCGCCCGGTCCGCGCCTACCTCGACGTGGACGAGATCATCCGGGTGGCGCTGCACGCCGGCGCCGACGCCATCTACCCCGGCTACGGATTCCTCTCGGAGAACCCGGAGCTCGCGGCTCGCGCCGCCGAGAACGGCATTACCTTCATCGGCCCCTCGGCGAAGGTGCTCGAGATGGCGGGCAACAAGGTCACCGCCAAGGAGCACGCGATCGCGGCCGGCGTGCCCGTGCTGCGCTCCACCGACGCCTCGGACGACGCCGACGCCCTCATCGCGCAGGCCGAGTCGATCGGCTTCCCGATCTTCGTCAAGGCCGTCGCGGGCGGCGGCGGGCGCGGGATGCGCCGCGTCGAGACGCCCGACGAGCTGCGCGGAGCGCTCGAGGAGGCCATGCGCGAGGCGGGCGCCGCGTTCGGCGACGCGCGCGTGTTCCTCGAGCAGGCGGTCGTGCGTCCCCGGCACATCGAGGTGCAGGTGCTCGCCGACCGCACGGGCGCGACCGTGCACCTGTTCGAGCGCGACTGCTCGGTGCAGCGCCGCCACCAGAAGGTCATCGAGATCGCGCCGGCGCCGAATCTCGACGACGACATCCGGCAGGACCTGCACCGCTACGCCGTGGCGTTCGCCGAGTCGATCGGCTACGAGAACGCCGGGACCGTCGAGTTCCTCCTCGAGACGGCGGGGAAGCGCGCGGGCGAGGTCGTCTTCATCGAGATGAACCCGCGCATCCAGGTGGAGCACACCGTCACCGAGGAGGTCACCGACGTCGACCTCGTGCAGTCGCAGATGCGGATCGCGGCGGGCGAGACGCTGGAGGACCTGGGCCTCACGCAGGATCGGATCACGCTGCGCGGCGCCGCGCTGCAGTGCCGCATCACGACCGAGGACCCGTCGCAGGGCTTCCGCCCCGACACGGGCCGCATCACGACCTACCGCTCCCCGGGCGGCGCGGGCATCCGCCTGGACGGCGGCACGACGGCCGCGGGATCGCAGATCAGCGGCCACTTCGACTCCATGCTCGCCAAGCTCACCTGCCGCGGGCGCGACTTCCCGGCGGCCGTCGCGCGCGCCCGGCGCGCGCTGGCGGAGTTCCGCATCCGCGGCGTCGCCACGAACATCCCGTTCCTGCGCGCCGTGCTCGACGACGACGGCTTCGTCTCGGGCGACCTCAGCACGTCGTTCATCGACGAGCGGCCCGAGCTGCTCACCAGCAACCCGTCGCGCGACCGCGCCACGAAGCTGCTGAACTGGCTCGCCGACGTCACCGTGAACCGGCCGTACGGTCCCAAGCCGAAGATGCTCTCGCCCGGCAGCAAGCTGCCCGACATCGACCTGTCGGCGCCCGCCCCCGACGGCAACCTGCAGCGCCTGCGTGAGCTCGGGCCCGAGGGATTCGCCCGCGCGCTGCGCGAGCAGAAGGCACTGGCCGTCACGGAGACGACGTTCCGCGACGCCCACCAGTCGCTGCTGGCCACCCGCGTGCGCACCCGCGACCTCGTGCGCCTCGGCCCGCACGTGGCGCGCATGACGCCGCAGCTGCTGAGCGTCGAGGCCTGGGGTGGCGCGACGTACGACGTGGCGCTGCGCTTCCTCGCGGAGGATCCGTGGGAGCGCCTGGCCGCGCTGCGCGAGTCGATGCCGAACATCCCGATCCAGATGCTGCTGCGCGGGCGCAACACCGTGGGCTACACGCCGTACCCGACCGAGGTGACCGACGCCTTCGTGCGCGAGGCCGCCGAGACCGGCGTCGACATCTTCCGGATCTTCGACGCCCTCAACGACGTCTCGCAGATGCGCCCGGCCATCCAGGCCGTGCGCGAGACCGGCACGGCCCTGGCGGAGGTCGCCGTCTGCTACACCGGCGACCTGCTGAACCCGGCCGAGGACCTGTACACGCTCGACTACTACCTGCGCCTCGCGGAGCAGATCGTCGACAGCGGCGCGCACGTGCTCGCGATCAAGGACATGGCGGGGCTGCTGCGCCCCGCGGCGGCCGCGACGCTCGTGACCGCGCTGCGCGAGCGCTTCGACCTGCCCGTGCACGTGCACACGCACGACACCGCCGGCGGGCAGCTCGCCACCCTCCTGGCGGCGAGCGCGGCCGGCGCCGACGCCGTGGACGCGGCGGCCGCCCCCATGTCGGGTACGACGAGCCAGCCCTCGCTCTCGGCCCTCGTCGCCGCGCTCGCGCACACGGAGCGCGACACGGGCCTCGACCTGCAGGCCGTGTCCGACCTCGAGCCGTACTGGGAGGGCGTGCGCCAGCTGTACCGCCCGTTCGAGTCGGGACTGCCCAGCCCCACCGGCCGCGTGTACCGGCACGAGATCCCGGGCGGCCAGCTGTCGAACCTGCGCCAGCAGGCGATCGCGCTCGGGCTCGCCGACCGGTTCGAGCGGATCGAGGATATGTACGCCGCGGCGGATCGCATCCTCGGGCGCATCCCCAAGGTCACGCCGTCGTCCAAGGTCGTGGGTGATCTCGCGCTGGCGCTCGTGGCCGCGGACGCCGATCCGGCGGACTTCGAGGAGAACCCTCACAATTACGACATCCCGGATTCCGTCGTCGGATTCATGGCGGGGGAGCTGGGCGACCTGCCCGGCGGGTGGCCCGAGCCGTTCCGCTCCAAGGTGCTCGCCGGCCGCGAGGCCACCGTGCGCACCGTGGAGCTGACCGACGAGCAGCGCGAGGGGCTGGCGGGCGACACCGCCACCCGCAAGCGCACCCTCAACCGGCTGCTGTTCCCCGGTCCCGCCGCCGAGTTCGAGCGCAACCGCGAGCAGTACGGCGACCTCTCGGCCCTCGGCACCCCCGACTACCTCTACGGCCTCACGCCGGGCGAGGAGCACATCGCCGAGATCGACCCCGGCGTGCAGCTGTACGTGGGACTCGAGGCGATCGGCGAGGCCGACGACAAGGGCATGCGCACCGTCATGACGACGCTCAACGGCCAGCTGCGCCCGGTGTACGTGCGCGATCGCAGCATCGCCGTCGAGACCCGCCAGACCGAGAAGGCCGATCCGGTGCAGACCGGCCATGTCGCGGCGCCGTTCGCGGGCGTCGTGACGCTCAAGGTGGCGGAGGGCGACGAGGTGCAGGCGGGCCAGCCGGTCGCGTCGATCGAGGCGATGAAGATGGAGGCGGCCATCACCGCGCCCGTCGCGGGGCGCGTACAGCGCCTCGCGGTGACGGGCACGCGGCAGGTGGAGGCCGGCGACCTTTTGGTCGCCGTCGCGCCCGCCGAGTAGTTTTCTCTGTGTGACACCCGACAAGAACGACCTCCTCGACGAACCCGAGGATCATGGGATCCTCGGTGACGCGGTGGCCGACAGCTCCGTGATCGGCGTACCCGGCACGCGGACCTCGCAGCTGCGCGTGCCGTTGCCGCGCGGCTACGAGGACCTCGACGACGACGCCGACGTGGTCGACGACTCCGACGACCTCGCGCGCGGCACGATCGTGCTGGAGCTGCCGGCCGATGACGACGCCGACGACGACTCCACCGACGAGCCCGAGGCGGAGATCGACGAGCCGGCCGCCGAGACCGGCGAGATCGAGGAGGACGCCGTCGCGGCGGCGCGGGCGCGCATCGGCGAGGCCCTCGTCGCGGCCCGCGCGGCGATCGCCGCCGACTCGCCTCTCGCGGCGGCGGACGGGACCGATCGCGCGGACGCGGAGCCCGACGCCTCCGCCGCGCCGGAGGCCGGCGAGGCGGCCGCCGAGGAGCCCGCCACGAGCACCGGGGCGGGCGAGACGATCGAGCCCGCGGATGCCGCCGAGCCGGACGCGACGATCGAACCGCCGTCGGCGCCCGAGCCCGAGCCGGCGCCCGAACCCCAGCCGACGCCCGAGCCCGGGCCCGAGCCGCCGGCGGCACCCGAGCCCGAGCCGACGCCATCGCCCCAGCCCCAGCCGACGCCCGAGCCCGCGCCGGCCGCCGCGCCGCGCGAGCGCGTCGCGGAGGTGCCGCGCCCCGCGGACGCCGCCATCCAGACCGACGCGCACGCGGCGGACGACACCGAGAAGGACGAGCCCGACGTGAGCCCTGCCGACCACCAACCCACGAATGACGACGCGCCGGGGCAGGGCGCCGCAGCCGCCCCGGGCGAGTCGGCGGCGCTCGCGCGCACGACCCGGTTCGTCGCGCAGCCGGTCGAGTCCAAGCGCGTGAACGCCTCGGGCGCCGAGAGCGCCGACCAGCTCACGAGCGACCGGCTCGTCGAACCGGGCCGCCACGCCAAGGTCGAGCCGGAGGGCGCCGCGTGGCGCTCCCTCGTGTTCCGCGCCACGCGCGGCCTCATCAACCCGGGGGACAGCCGCAGCGTGCGCGCCCGCAAGCAGCTGAGCGCGCAGATCTCGTCGCCCCTGCACGGCGGCGCGCGCTTCGTGCCCGTCGTGAGCCGCAAGGGCGGCGTGGGCAAGACCACCGTCACCACCCTACTGGGCATGGCGCTGGCCGACGCCCGCGACGACCGCATCATCGCCGTCGACGCCAACCCCGACCGGGGCACGCTCGCCGAGCGTGTCGCGGGCCGCTCGGGCCGCACGGTGCGCGACGTGGTGCGCGATCACGCGCGCATCTCGGGGTACGGCGACATCTCCGACCTCGTCTCGCGCGACGAGACGCGACTGGACGTGCTCGCCTCCGACACCGATCCGCACGTCGCGCAGGCGTTCGACGACAGCGACTACCGCACGGTGGCGCAGGTCGCGGCGCACTACTACTCGATCGTCCTCACCGACACGGGCACCGGGATCGTGCACTCCGTCATGGAGGGCACGCTCGACCTCGCCGACGAGCTCGTCGTCGTGGCCGGGCTCAGCGTGGACGAGGCGCGCCTGGCGTCCGAGACCCTGACGTGGCTCGAGGCGCACGGCCGCGGGGACCTCGTCGAGCGGGCCGTCGTCGTGCTGAACCAGTCGTCTCCCGGGACGCCGCTCGTGCGCCTTGCGGAGCTCGAGTCGCACTTCGCCAGCCGCGTGCGCGCCGTCGTGCGCCTGCCGTACGATCCGGCCGTCGCGACCGGCGGCGCGATCGACTGGGCCGAGCTGCGGCGCGAGACGCGGCAGGGCGCGCGCGAGCTCGCCGCGCGCGTCGTGGAGGGCCTGCGCGGCACCGCGCGCTCGGCGGCGGTCGCGAAGGGCGGCGCGCGGTGACCGTCCGCGAGATCCGCCTCTACGGCGACCCCGTGCTGCGCACGCCTTGCGCGCCGATCGAGGTGATCGACGCGGGCATCAGGGCCCTCGTCGACGACCTGCTCGACACCGTGAAGCTGCCCGGCCGAGCCGGCGTCGCGGCGCCGCAGATCGGCGTGGGCCTTCGCGCCTTCAGCTACAACGTGGACGAGCGCGTCGGGTACGTGCTGAATCCGCGCATCGTCGAGGTGCGTGGCGAGGCCGTGCCCACGGGGGAGGGGTGCCTCTCGGTGCCCGAGCTCTGGCACGACGCGCTGCGCCACCCGTACGCGCGCGTGGAGGGTGTCGACCTCGACGGGCAGAAGGTCGTGCTGGAGGGCGAGGGCCTGTTCGCCCAGATGCTGCAGCACGAGACCGATCACCTCGACGGCGTCGTGTACCTGCAGCGGCTGCCGAAGGAGGAGCGCGCCGTCGCGATGCGCCGCGTGCGCGAGAGCTCCTGGTTCTGACGCGGCACGGATCGATCCGCGCCGCACGGTGATGCACGAAGGCCCGGCCCCTCGGGGAGCCGGGCCTTCGCGCGTGCGTGTCAGCCGAGCACGACGTTGGTGGTCGTCTCGCCCGTCGCGGCGTAGAGGTCCTCGACCTCGGCCGAGAAGTCGCGCAGGATCTCGGCGCGCTTGATCGACAGCTTCGGCGTGAGGTGTCCCGTCGCCTCCGTCCACTCCGTGCCGAGGATCGTGAACTTGCGGATCGACTCCGCGCGCGAGACGCGGGCGTTCGCCTCGTCGATCTGGCGCTGCACCTCGGCGCGCACGATCGGGCTCTTCGCCGCCTGCTCGAGCGTGAGGTCCGGCGACTCGCCGTGCGTCTCGAGCCACGCGGGCAGCATCTCGGGATCGAGCGTGACGAGCGCCGAGATGAAGGGGCGCTGATCGCCCACGACGACGACCTGGCCGACGATCGGGTTGGCGCGGATCGGGTCCTCGAGCACGGCGGGCGCGACGTTCTTGCCGCCGGCCGTGACGATGATCTCCTTCTTGCGGCCCGTGATGGTCAGGTAGCCGTGCTCGTCGAGCGATCCGATGTCTCCCGTGCGGAACCAGCCGTCGTCGAACGTCGCGGCCGTGGCCTCGGGGTTCTTCCAGTACTCCTTGAAGACGTTGATGCCGCGCACCTGCACCTCGCCGTCGTCGGCGATCCGGATGTCGACGCCCGGCAGCGCCGGTCCCACCGTGCCCACGCGGATGTCGGTCGGCAGGTTCACCGACGCGGGTGCGGTGGTCTCGGTGAGGCCGTAGCCCTCGAGGATCTTGATGCCGAGGCCCCGGAAGAAGTAGCCGAGGCGCGGGCCGAGCGGCGCGGAGCCCGAGACGGCGTACTCGACGTTGCCGCCCATGAGCGCGCGCAGCTTGGAGTACACGAGCTTGTCGAACAGGGCGAACTTCAGCCGCAGCGCGAGGCCGACCGTCTCGCCTTCCTGCACCCGCCGGGAGTGCTCGATCGCCGTCGCGGCGGCCGCCTGGAAGATCCGGCCCTTGCCCTCCGCCTCCGTCTTGGCCTCGGCGGAGTTGTAGACCTTCTCGAACACGCGGGGCACGGCCAGCAGGAGGGTGGGCTTGAACGACCCCAGCGCCTTCACGAGGTTCTTCGTGTTCGGCTCGTGGCCGGTGCGCACGCCCGCGTGGATGTACAGGATCGACATGAACCGGGCGAACACGTGCGCCGTCGTGATGAAGAGCACCGTCGAGGCGTTGCGCAGCGGCAGCTCGAGGGCCTTCGCGGAGTTGCGCGCCAGCTCCACGAAGTTGCTGTGGGTGAGCACACAGCCCTTCGGGCGCCCGGTCGACCCGGACGTGTAGATGATCGTGGCGAGGTCCTCGCCGCGCGCGAGCGACCGGCGACGCTCGATCTCGGCGTCCGGGACGTCGCGCCCCTCGGCGGTGAGCGTCTCGATCGCGCCCTCGTCGAGCCGCCAGACCCTGCCGATGAGCGGCAGCTCGTCCTTGACCTCCTCGTAGCGGGCCACGTGCTCGCCGTGCTCGGCGATGAGCGCGACGGCGCCGGAATCGGACAGGATCCACTGCACCTGGGCGGCGGAGCTCGTCTCGTACACGGGCACCATCACGGCGCCGGCGTAGAAGAGCCCGAAGTCCACGAGCGTCCACTCGTACGTGGTGCGCGCGATGAAGCCGATCTTGTCGCCCGGCTCGATGCCGGCCGCCACGAATCCCTTGGCGAGGCCGATCACCTGCCGCTCGAACTCGCGCGCCGTGATGTCGCGCCAGCCCTCGCCGTCGGGCACGCTGAACAGCGCGAGATCGGGGGTGGCTTTCGCGCGGATCGCCAGCAGGTCTGCGATGTTCGCCTCGGGGTCGGCGGGGACGATCGCGGGTACAGAGGTCACGTTCACGGCAGCTCCTTTGACACCGCTCGGATGGGTCTCTCCACTCTAGGCGCACTGTGGGCGCTGCGCCGCGCGAACGCGAGGGTTTAGGCTCGATGGCGCCCGGGACGACGACGGAAGGCGGGAGCGCGCGGTGTTCTACTGGTTCCTCAAGTACCTCGTCGTCGGTCCGATCGTGAAGGCCGTGTTCCGGCCGTGGATCGTGGGCAAGGAGAACATCCCCGCGGAGGGCGCGGCGATCCTCGCGAGCAACCACCTGTCGGTGATGGACTCGGTCTTCCTGCCGCTGCTGATCGACCGCCCCATGTCGTTCCTCGCCAAGTCCGAGTACTTCACGGGGCGCGGGCTGAAGGGCTGGGCGACGAAGTGGTTCATGAAGGGCACCGGCCAGATCCCCATCGACCGCTCGGGCGGGCAGGCGTCGGAGGACGCGCTGAACACGGGGCTCGGCGTCATCGCGCGCGGCGGCCTGCTCGGCCTCTACCCCGAGGGCACCCGCAGCCCCGACGGCGTGCTCTACCGCGGCCGCACGGGCGTGGCGCGCATGGCGCTCGAGGCGAAGGTGCCCATCGTCCCCGTGATCATGGTCGACACCGAGAAGATGCTGCCGATCGGCTCCACGATGCCGCGCGTCGTGCGCGTGGGCATCGTGATCGGCGAGCCGCTCGACTTCTCGCGCTACGCGGGCATGGAGAACGACCGCTTCGTGCTGCGCTCCGTGACCGACGAGATCATGGTGGCCCTGCAGCGGCTGGGGCAGCAGCGGTACAGCGACGAGTACGCCTCGTCCGCCAAGGCGCGGATCGCCAAGGAGCGCCGCGAGGGCGCCGCCGTCACGCCCTGACGAGCCCCGCGCCGCGCCCGGGCGGGCCGCGCGCGGTCGGGACCGTTCCGAGCGCGCATTAGGATCGGAACATGGCCGATCCGCACCACCTCCATGCCTGGCGTTCGCTTCCGATCAAGCAGCAGCCGGCGTATGCGGACCCCGCGGCGGTCGCCGAGGTGACGGCCGAGCTGGCGGCCCTGCCGCCGCTCGTGTTCGCGGGCGAGGTGGACTCCCTGAAGGCCAGCCTGGCCGAGGCCGCCGCCGGTCGCGCGTTCCTGCTGCAGGGCGGCGACTGCGCCGAGACGTTCTCGGGCGCGACGGCCGACAAGATCCGCAACCGCGTCAAGACGGTGCTGCAGATGGCCGTGGTCCTCACCTACGGCGCGTCGATGCCCGTCGTGAAGATGGGCCGCATGGCGGGCCAGTTCGCCAAGCCGCGCTCGAGCGACACCGAGACGCGCGGCGACGTGACGCTGCCGGCCTTCCGCGGCGAGATCGTGAACGGCTACGACTTCACGGCCGCCTCGCGCGAGGCCGACCCGCAGCGCCTGCTGCAGGCGTACCACACGTCCGCGTCGACCCTGAACCTCATCCGCGCGTTCACGAAGGGCGGCTTCGCCGACCTGCGCGAGGTGCACTCGTGGAACCGCGGCTTCGCGCAGAACCCGGCGAACCAGCGCTACGAGCGCCTGGCGACGGAGATCGACCGGGCCATCAAGTTCATGGGCGCGGCCGGCGCCGACTTCGACGCGCTCAAGACCGTCGACTTCTACACGGGCCACGAGGGCCTGCTGATGGACTACGAGCGGCCGCTCACGCGCATCGACTCGCGCACGAACACGCCGTACAACACCTCGGCGCACTTCCTGTGGATCGGGGAGCGCACGCGCGATCTCGACGGCGCGCACGTCGACTACTTCTCGCGCATCCGCAACCCCATCGGCGTCAAGCTGGGCCCGTCGACCACGCCGGAGACGGCGCTCGCGCTGATCGACAAGCTCGACCCCGAGCGCGAGCCGGGCCGCCTGACGTTCATCACGCGTATGGGCGCCGGGAAGATCCGCGACGCGCTGCCCCCGCTGCTCGAGGCCGTGAAGGCCGCCGGCGCCCAGCCGCTGTGGGTGACCGACCCGATGCACGGCAACGGCATCACGACGGCCACGGGCTACAAGACGCGTCGCTTCGACGACGTCGTCGACGAGGTGCGCGGCTTCTTCGAGGCCCATCGCGCGGTCGGCACGTTCCCGGGCGGCGTGCACGTGGAGCTCACGGGCGACGACGTCACGGAGTGCCTGGGCGGCTCGGAGCACATCGACGAGGCGACCCTCGCCACGCGCTACGAGTCGCTGTGCGACCCGCGCCTGAACCACATGCAGTCGCTGGAGCTGGCGTTCCTCGTCGCCGAGGAGCTCGAGCGCCTGTAGGCGCCTCAGGCGTGGGCCGGGATCACGGCGCCGCGAGGATCGCGTCGGACAGCCACGGGCCGAGCTCTCGGAACGCGGGCCCGTCGCCGTCGCCGTGCTCTCGGCGCGCGCCGGCGAGAAGAGCCGCATCCGGGCAGGGCTGATCGTTGATGATCGAGACCAGTTCGAGGTAGCGGCCCTCGGTCGCGTTGTAGTCCGTGTCCTGGAGCGCCGCGAGGGTGACGCCGTCGAGGTCGCGATAGCGGGCCGCGAGCCGTCGCCTGAGCTCGTCGTCCGCCGCGACGCCGGAGGACTCCGCGAGCTGCTCGACCAGCTGCCCGGCGAGGGCCGCAACCCTGGCGTCGCCTGCGGCGAAGCCCGCCTGGTGGGCGGCCACCAGTCTCGGCATCAGGTCGGCGCCGGCGGAGGCGATGAACTCCTGCACGCGGGGTGTGAACCCGGGGAAGTGCGCATGTGTCTCGCGCAGGTGGGAACGGGTCGCCTCGCGGAACCGCTCGTCCCGCAGCAGCTCCGCCAGGGTGATCCAGGCGTCGAGCTGCTCCGGGGTGGGGTCGGGCGGCAGCACGGGCCGGGCGCGGCGGATCTGCTCGCTCGCCTCGTCCGGAAGGCCCGCGCAGACATCGTCGAGGAAGTCGTCGATCAGTCGCTGGCGCTCCTCGTCGGACATCGTCACCAGCTTGCGCAGGAGGTTCGCGCGCTCCGCCGTGCCCTCCTGCCGCACGAGCGCGCGGAGCACGGCCCGCTTCGCCTGCATGTCGGTCGTCCGCTTCTCGATCACGTCGAGGTGCTCGGCCAGCATGTCGCGCAGCGAGGTGGTGCCGGCGAGGACCGGTCGCACCTGCTCCAGGCCGGTGTCGAGGTCGCGCAGCGTGCGGACGAACTCCAGGCGGGCGATCGCCTCCACGTCGTAGAGGCGATGGCCGCCGTCGGTCGCGTCGGTGGGCTGCACGAGCCCCTCATCGGCGTAGTAGCGGATGGCGCTGACGCTGAGCCCGGTGCGGTGCGCGACCTCGCCGATGGAGGAGAGGGTGTCTTCTGAGATGTTCATGCCCCCACCATGCGACCTCAAGCCGCTTGAGATGCAAGCCCTGCAGCCGGGAACCGTCACCGGATCCGATCGGCGAGCTCGTCCACATGATGATCCGGACCGTCGCGCCGCGTCGGCGGCGGTCGCCGGCGGATGACCCGTGCTGGTGACGTTCGCGCACGCATCCCGGTCGGGCGGGCCGCACGGGCCCTGATGGCTCGGGAGCGCGGCTCGGTCCGGTCCGGTCCGGTCCGCTCGGCCTGGGTGGCTCACGCCCCGGAGCCCGGGAACGGTCAGGCTGCGCGTGGTGGTGGCCCGAAGGCCCAGCGGAGGGGTGAGCGGGTGGGGAGTTCGACGGGTTCGCTGCTGTCGGGTGGGTGGAGCAGGAAGGGGCCGTGGCGGTCGCGGGTGATGCGGTAGCGGTGGTGGTGGAGGTTCATGTGGTGGAACCTGCACAGGAGGATGCCGCGGTCGATGTCGGTGCGTCCGCCGTGGGCGGCCCAGGTGTCGATGTGGTGGGCTTCGCAGTAGGAGGCGGGCATGCCGCATCCGCGCCATCGGCAGCCGCCGTCGCGGATGGCGAGGGCGATGCGCTGTTTCGGGGTGAACAGTCGCTGTTCCCGCCCGACGTCGAGGGGGTTCCCGTGCGCGTCGACGGTGACCGGGGTGTGCCCGGTGGTGCAGATGGCCTGCTCGACGGCCGGGGCGGGGAGCGGGTGGCCGCCGTCCTCGGTGTACCCGGGACCGGGCCGGCCGGGACCGGCCCGCCCGTTCACCGTGGGAGTGCCGGTGGTGTCACGCGTCGGCGGGTGGCCGCTGCCGGTGCGGCCGGCGCCGTTGCCCCGGGTGCTGGCGACTCCGCCGGTCCCGCTGGGAGCGGCGCCGGTGCCTGCCGTCCCGCTGGGAGCGTCGCCCCCGCTGCCGGCGCCGCCGGCGACGTGGCGGGTGGGGTCGATGGTGACGACGCGGACGCCGGGCTGGCGGGCGCCGAAGACGGTTTCGGCGTCGGCGACGGCGCCGGCGCGGAGCACCCCGAGGATGAGGTCGTAGGTGAGCTGGTCGTTCGTCCGGGGGTCGTCGGTGAGCTGTTGCGCTTTCGCGGCCTCGTCGGGGTCGACGAACCGGGGACCGCCGCGGCGGGGCCGCAGGGCCGCGTCGATCACGGCCCGCATCCACGCCGCACCCTCGTCGTCGAACACGATCTTCGCGTGCTGGACGCCGTCCGCGTCCGTCCACATCCGGAACGCGCGTGCCTCGAACCGGGCCAGGAACCGAGCCTCCGCACCCTCCGGGTCCAACCGGTCCCGCAACACCCGCGCCGCGGTGGCGAGATCCTCGACCGTGCACTCGGCCGCGACGGCGACCAGCTGCTCGGCCGCGAGCCGCCATGCCTCCACTGCGGCATCCGCGCTGGCCGGCGACGAATCCTGCGACGAGCCGGTGGGTGGCTGGCCGAGGCCGCGGAGGATCGCGTCCATCTGCGCCGCCGTCACGGCCCCGCTCAGCAGGGCCTGGTCCACCGGGTCGTGCCACGGCGGCGCCGGCGGAACATTCGGGGCATCCGGATCGGCCGGATCGGCGGGACTGGGACCATCCGGCGCAGCACCCGGTCCCAGCGCGGATTCCACCAGCGACTGCCCCACCCGCACCTGCCGGGCGGCGTCGCCGCGGGTGCTTCCGGAGAGCTCCTGCACGAGCGCGACCGCGTTGCGATGCCCCCGCCCCTGCGCGAGACCCTTGTGCCCCGCAGCCCGTGACGACCGCGCGGAGACCACCCCGGCCGCGACCGCGCGGACGCGTTCGGCGGTCTTCGCCAGATCCGTCGCCACGGTCAACAGCGCCAGCACATCCTCATCCGGCAGGGCCGCCACGACAGCGACATCCACCGGCGGCAGCGATGCGACTGCGCCCGCCCGGTCCTGGAAATCGCTGAGGAATGACATACCCGCATCGTCCCACCGACCACCGACACCCGAACCCGCGGAACCCCCGGCCAGGACCCTAAACGCCCGTTCTGTGGATAACCCGGTGGAAACGACGGGTGTGGACGAACCGACACCCCGCACGACCCCAACCAGAAGAGTTGCGCTGGTCGCGGCCTTCGGCGCTCCGTTCAGCAACCGACCGGTGGACAGCCGAGCGCGACGAATCAGATCGGCGAGCTCGTCCGGATGAGGAGCTGGATGGTCGTACCGCGCTGGCGGCGGTCGCCGGCGGAGGGATCCGTGCCGGTGACGTCCGTCCACGCGTCCGGGAACGTGTTCCACAGCGGGTTGTAGCTCACCTCGAAGCCCTGATCGCGCAGGGTCTGCGCCGCCGCGTCGCGCGTCATGCCGGCGACATCGGGCACCTCGAACAGCTCGGGGCCGAGCGATTCGATGAGCGTCACGGTCTCGTCGCGCGCCCACACGCCGTCCTTGGGGACGATGCCGATCACGCGGCCGGCCTCGATGTCGCTGCTGTACTGCTGCTGCCGCTCGCCGGCGACCTGCAGACCGGCTTCGGTGAGGGTGGCCGTGGCGGAGTCGACGCTCAGGCCCGTCACATCGGGCACGGGGCCGAGCGAGACCGACAGGATCGCCCCGTCGCCCTCGTGCGCGGTGCAGCCGTCGATGCAGTCGAGGACCTCGTCGGATCCGCTGGGCTGGATCCGCACGTTGCTCACCCTGCCGCGCTCCGGCTCGAGGAAGTACTCGCGCACCTCGATGACCGAGAGCCCCAGCGCCTCCAGCTGCGCCGTCACCTCGGCCTGCGGGATGTCGGTGAGCTTCGGGATCGCGACCTCGGCGGGCCCGATCGAGACCTCGAGCGTGACCACCGTCTCCTGATCCACGCGGGCTCCCGCATCGGGATCCGTGGCCATCACCTCGCCGGGGGTCACGTCGACGCTGTGGACGTCGCGCCGCTCGGCGACGAGGTTGTGCTCCTCGAGCACGGCCGCCGCCTCGTCGTACGCGAGTCCCTGCACCTGCGGGACCGCCACCGGCGAGCCGGGGCCGGATCCCCACCACCAGCCCGCGCCGCCGGCCGCCGCGGCCAACAGCAGCACGAGCGCGACGAGCAGGCCGCCCCTGCGTGTGCGTCGCGCGCTCGCCCGGCGCAGGCGCGAGGAGTTGTCCTCGCTCGGCGCCACCGGCCCGGTGCTGCGCGGCACGTCGTCGGTCAGAGCGGTCGTGGCGGCGAAGGGCAGCACCTTGGTCGCCTCGGCGTCGCCGCGGTCGACCTCGGGCATCGCGCGGGTGCGCGAGGCGAGCGGCGCGATGCCGAGCTCGCGCTCGATCTCGCGCAGGCGCTCGAGCATCTCCTGCGCGTCGGAGGGCCGCTCGTCCGGCGTCTTCTCGGTCGCCCACAGCACGAGCTCGTCGAGCTGCTCGGGCACGCCGGGGTTCTTCACGCTCGGCCGCGGCACCGAGTCGGTCGCGTGCTGGTAGGCGATCTGCATGGGCTGCTCGCCCTTGTACGGCTGCTCGCCCGCGAGCATCTCGTAGAGCATGATGCCGAGCGCGTAGATGTCGCTGCGGGCGTCGGCCGTGCCGCGCGTGACGAGCTCGGGCGCGAGGTAGGCGATCGTGCCGAGCAGCTGGGCGCCCGTGGCGGTGTTGGCGCTCGTGGCGCGCGCGAGGCCGAAGTCGCCGATCTTGATGCGGCCGTCCTCGGCCAGCAGCACGTTCTCGGGCTTCACGTCGCGGTGGATGAGCCCGGCGCGGTGCGCCGCCGCGAGGCCCGAGAGCACGGCGTCCATCACGGTGATCGTCTGCGTCACGGTGAGGCGCTTCTGCTCCTTCAGCAGCTCGCGCAGCGTGATGCCGGGCAGGTACTCCATGACGAGGTAGGCGAGCTCGCCGTCCTGGCCCTGGTCGAACACGTTGACGACGTGGGGATCGGCCAGCCGGGCCGCCGAGCGCGCCTCCTGGATGAAACGGCTCTGGAAGACGCTGTCGTCGCTGAGATGCGCGTGCATCACCTTGAGGGCCACGCGGCGCTCGAGTCGCAGGTCGGTGGCGACGTAGACCGTCGCCATTCCGCCGCGCGCGATCCGCGCCCGCACACGATACCGGCCGTCGACAAGCCGCCCGATGAGGGGGTCGACCTGCTGGCTCGTGCTCACGGGAGAAGTCTACGGAAGGCGGCCTGGCAACCCGGCCAGCGGCGCACCGCGCGCGCCCACCCCATCGTGCCGCTCAGCCCAGCGTCGCGAGCCAGGCGTAGGCCTGCCGCTCCCACTGGCCGTAGCGCTCGGGGAAGGCGGAGATCTGGACGGCCTGGGCCGCGTCGCCGAACGACAGGCCCTCCCAGCCGGCGATGTCGTAGAGCCCGCGCGGCTCGCCGCCGTTGGGGGCGCCGCGGCCGCCGAAGAACGCCTTGGTGGCGCGGACCGGATCGAGGATCTGCTCGGGCGTGCCCCAGCCCTGGCTGGGTCGCTGCTGGAACAGGCCGAGCGAGTCGCGGTCGCCGTGGTGCACGTTGCGGAGCTCGGACTCGACCATCGCCGTGGCCAGTGCCGTGGCGATGGCGCGGTCGGAGGCTCCCACCTCGCGCCCCACGCGGATGATGAGGCGCGCGTGCTCGGTCTGCTCGGCGTCGAGCGTCGCGTGCCTCTGCGCGTCGGCGGCGGCCGGTTGCGGCATGCTCAGCAGGAGCTTTTGACCCGGGTAGATGATGGCGCCGTCCGAGAGGCCGTTGGCGCGCAGCAGCGTCGACACGGCCACGCCGTGCTTCTGCGCGATCGCCCACAGCGTCTCGCCCACCTCGACGACGTGTGCATCGGCCTGCGCCTCGGGGGCGCCGGCCGCGGGGGAGATCGCGGTGGTGGCGGCGGCGGGCACCGGCGCCGGCGCGGCGCCGATACGCAGCTGCTGGCCCGGGTGGATGACGGCGGCGTCGCTGATCCCGTTGGCGCTGAGGATGGCCTGCACGCTCATGCCGTGCTGCCTGGCGATGGCCCACACGGTCTCGCCGGGCGCCACCGTGTGCGTCGTCGCGGCGGGCGCGGGTGCCGCGGCGGCCGGAGCCGGGGCGGGCGCTGCGGCGGGGGTGGGCGCGGGGGTCGTGAGCGCGAGCTTCTGGCCGGGGTAGATGACTGCCGACGCCTTGAGTCCGTTCGCGGCCAGCAGCGCCTCGACGGTCATGCCGTGCTGACGGGCGATCGACCAGATCGTCTCGCCGGCGGCGACGGTGTGCACCGTGGGGTCGGACGGCGCGGGCACGGGCACCGGTCCCGCCGACGGGGGAGTGAGCCGCAGCACCTGGCCGGGATGGATCGTGCTCGTCGTGCGCAGGCCGTTCCACACGAGGACGTCGATCGTGCGCAGGCCGTTGCGGATGGCGATGCGCGTGATGGTGTCGCCCTCCTCGACGACGTGCTGCTCGGCGGTGGCGTGCGCCGGCGTCGCGTACATCGCGCCGGCGAGCGATCCGACGATCGCGACCGGCGCCGTCGCCAGCATCGTGCGGTGCGCTCGCGCGCCGTCCGTCGAGTTGCGTCGTGTTCCACGCATCACTGACCCCCTCGCGATCTCCAGACACACCGTGTCAGACATGTATATCCGTGTCAACTGGTGCTAGCGGGCGAGGGTGGTGTGACTGGAGTGAATTCTGAGACTGGTGGGACGAGCACTCGGCGCACCGGGGGAGACTCCGGTCGGCCCCGGAGTGCGAGAATGGCGGCGTGGTGGATCAGACTCCTGTGACGTACCCGACCGACTGGCTGCCGCTCCCCGATGTGGCGGAGCTGCTGGGCGAGACCGTGAGCCGCGTGCGCCGGCTGCTGGACGAGCGTGCGCTCGTCGGATCGCGCCGCGACGGCATCCTCAAGGTGCCGTCGGTCTTCCTCGTGGACGGGCGGCCGCTGTCGTCGCTGCGCGGCACGGCGATCCTGCTGCACGATGTCGGCTTCACGGACGACGAGGCCATCGACTGGCTGCTGACGCCGGAGGAGTCGCTCGGCGTCGCGCCGATCGAGTCGCTGCTGGCCGGCCGCAAGGCCGAGGTGCGCCGCGTCGCGCAGGCGCTCGCCTGATCCCGGCGACTCGACGCCTCGCGGCGGTCAGGCGTGCGCTCAGGACGTGCGCTGCGTGGCGGCGCGCGCGAGCTCGCGCAGCGAGCCGACGGCCGCGTTGTCGAGCCGGGCGCCGCTGAGCGCGCGATCCGCCTCGCGTGCGTAGGACGCGATCGCGTCCTCCGTGCGATCGAGAGCGCCGGAGCGGCGGATGGCGTCGGCGAGCATCGAGATCTGGCCGTCGTCGAGCGTCGGGTCGCCGAGCAGCTCGTCGAACACGCGGCGCACCGATCCGGGCACGCTCTCGCGCGCCCACGCGACGAGCACCGTGCGCTTGCCCTCGCGCAGGTCGTCGCCCGCCGGCTTGCCCGTCTCCGCCGCGTCGCCGAACACGCCCAGCACGTCGTCGCGCAGCTGGAACGCCATGCCGAGCCGCCGACCGAAGTCGCCCAGCGCCGCCCGCTGGTCCGGCTCGCCGCCGGCCAGCGCGGCGCCGATCACGAGCGGCTGCTCCACGCTGTAGCGGGCCGACTTCAGCGAGGCGACCCGCAGTGCGCGGGCCGCGTGATCGCCGTCGGGCACCGTGCGCCACGCCGACTCCTCGGCGAGGTCGAGGAACTGGCCCATCGTCACCTCGCGACGCATCAGGGCGTACTCGGCGCGCGTGGCTGCGGCCGTGGTGGGGGAGAGCGCGAGCGCGTCCTCCATGAGGTCGTCGCTCCAGGCCACCAGCAGGTCGCCGACGAGCAGGGCGCCGGAGCGACCGAACGCCGCCGCATCGCCCGCCCAGCCGGCCGCGCGGTGGGCCGCCTCGAGCGCGCGGTGCGCGGAGGGGCGGCCGCGGCGCGTGTCGGCGTTGTCGACGAGGTCGTCGTGCACGAGGGCGGCGGCCTGGAAGATCTCGAGCGCGCACGCGGCCGGCAGCAGGGCCTCGCGCGCGGCGCGCGCGCCGTCGCGATCCGCCACGGCGCGCCAGCCGGCGGCGCAGAACCGGGCGCGCAGACGCTTGCCGCCGCGCAGCGCGGCGGCCGCGTGATCCACCATGAGCACGGCCTCGTCGCCGTGCTCCGAGGCCTCTGCCCTGCGGTCTGCGACGAAGCTATCCAAACGCTGGGAGATGTCCGCGATGAGGTCGTCGGCAGGCTGCACGGGGCCTAGCCTAGTGAGAGGACCCGGCGATAGACTGGGGCGAGCGAAGCACAAGGGGGACCGGATGCCTCTCTCCGAACAGGAGCAGCGTCTGCTCGACGAGATGGAACGCCATCTCATGCAGAACGACACCGACGTCGTCAACGCCTCGAATGCCGGACGCGCGCTCAGCTACCGCAATCTCGTCATCGGCGCGATCGTCGCGCTCGTCGGCCTCGGCGGGGTCATCGCCGGCGTGGCGCTGTGGCAGTCCAACACCGTGCTCGGCGTCGTCCTCGGCGTCATCGGCTTCGTCGCGATGCTCGTCGGCGTCGTGCTCGCCACCAGCCCTTCCGCCGCGCCCCCGATCGCCCCGGGCTCCGCGCCGCGCCGTCCCTCCGGCGGCGGGGCCGGATCCGCCTCGTTCATGGATCGCATGAACGAGCGCTGGGACCGCCGCCGACAGGGCGGCTGACTCCCTTCCCCTCCACTTCGACGAAAGCCCCGGCCATCGCGGCCGGGGCTTTCGTCGTCTCTGCCGCCGCGTCCGGCTGATCCCTCCACTCGCCCTCCACCGGCCTCCACCGCCGCCTTCCCTTGAGTTTCCGGGGAAGGCGGCGGCTTCTTTGTCGTGCGAAGATGCTCTTGACCCTTGCGGGTGGGGGAAAGTGGAGTAAAGTGGGGCGCACCTCGGGTTGGCCGGACGATGAGGGGGGTGAAGGCCGATGCTGTTGGGCACACACACCCCCAAGCTCGACGACAAGGGCCGCGTCATCCTCCCCGCCAAATTCCGGGAGGAGCTCGCCGGCGGCGTCGTCGTGACGCGCGGCCAGGAACGCTGCCTCTACGTCTTCAGCACGTCGGAGTTCGAGCAGGTGCACGAGCGCATCCGGCAGGCGCCGCTGAGCAACAAGCAGGCGCGCGACTTCCTGCGCATGTTCCTCTCCGGCGCGAGCGCCGAGACGCCCGACGGTCAGAACCGCATCACGGTGCCCCAGCACCTGCGCCAGTACGCAGGGCTCGAGAAGGAGCTCGTCGTCACGGGCGTCGGCGCGCACGCCGAGATCTGGGACGCCCAGGCGTGGAACGACTATCTCTCCGCGAACGAGGAGAACTACTCCGAGATGGAGCAGGAGGTGATCCCCGGCCTCTTCTGACCCTCTGGCTGTGACCCTCACCCGACGCGCCCTGACCCCACTTCCCCGGTGTCAGGTCGAGCGGATGGGGATCAGAGCCAGAGGAGCAGGGCCCCGACATCATGAACCTCCGCGACATCCACACCCCCGTCCTGCTCGAGCGCTGCGTCGAGCTGCTCGGCCCTGCGCTCCGCGCCCCCGGCGCCGTCTACGTCGACGGCACCCTCGGCATGGGCGGTCACTCCGAGGCGTTCCTCGAGCGGTTCCCGCAGGCGAGGCTGGTGGGCCTCGACCGCGACCCCGATGCCCTGCGCATCGCGGGGGAGAGGCTGGCCCCGTTCGCCGACCGGATCACGCTCGTGCACACGGTGTACGACGGCATCCGCTCCGCCCTCGACGACGCCGGCGTCGCGCGCGCCGACGCGATCCTCTTCGACCTCGGGGTGTCGTCGCTGCAGCTGGACGAGGCCGAGCGCGGCTTCGCGTACGCGCAGGACGCGCCGCTCGACATGCGCATGGACCCGACGGGCGGCCCCACGGCCGCCGACGTGCTGGCGACCTACGCCGAGGGCGACCTGCGGCGCATCTTCGAGCGCTACGGCGAGGAGAAGCTCGCCGCCCGCTACGCCCGCGCCATCGTGCGGGCGCGCACGGAGGCGCCCATCGAGCGCTCCGGTCGCCTCGTCGACATCCTGCAGGACGCCACGCCGGCCGCCGTCAAGAACGCAGGCCACCCCGCCAAGCGCGTCTTCCAGGCGCTGCGCATCGAGGTCAACGGCGAGCTCGCCGCCCTCGAGCGCGCGATCCCCGCCGCCCTCGACGCGCTCGCGGTGGGAGGCCGGATCGTCGTGCTGTCGTACCAGTCGCTGGAGGACCGCTTCGTGAAGCGCCTGTTCGCGGAGGCCGTCGCCTCGAGCGCCCCGCGGGGGCTGCCCGTGGAGCTCCCGGAGCACGCCCCGCGGTTCCGCGCCCTCGTCCGCGGCGCGGAGCAGGCGAGCGACGAGGAAGCCGAGCGCAATCCGCGCGCCAAGCCCGTGCGCCTGCGCGCGCTCGAGAAGCTGAGGGAGGCCGCATGAGCCTGGCCGAGCAGTTCCCCGCCCTGCCGTCGCGGCACGTCGCGCGGCCCGAGCGCCGCGACGAGGCGCCCGAGCGCCGGCTGCGGCCCGTTGAATCGACCCTGCCGCGCCGGCGCCCTCGCATGGTCTACGCCATCGTCGCCGTCGGCGGCGCGGTGGCGATCGCCGTCGCGCAGATGGCGCTGTCGGTCCTCACCACCCAGGACAGCTACCGCGTCGCCGACCTGACGCAGCAGCAGCGCGAGCTCTCGCTCGAGGCGCAGGCGCTCGAGGACTCCGTCGCGGGCCTGAACTCGCCGCAGTACCTCGCGGCCAACGCCGCCGCGCTGGGCATGGTGGTCGGCGGTGCGCCCACGTACCTGCGCCTGAGCGATGCCGCGATCATCGGCTCCGGCGCGGCCGCCGAGGGGGCCTCCTCGGTGTCGGCGCAGGACCCGCAGGTCGGCAACGCACTCGTGGGCGACACGCCGCTCGTGACCGACCCCGGCCGCTCGCTGCAGGGGGCGGTGCCCGCCGAGGAGGCGCCGGGCGGCGCGACCGGCGGCGACGCCGCGACCGGCGCGGAGACGCCGCCGTCCGGATCCGAGATCCCACCCCTGACCGAGGGGCTTCCGAGCCCCGCGACCCGGTGACACGACAGGAGCATCGCCCATGACCTCGAGGTCGGAGCGCACGCCGCGTCAGCGCACGGTCATCGCGCTGTTCGCGGTCGTCGCGGTGCTCGCCGCGTTCCTCGTCCGCCTCGTCGACATCCAGGTGGTGAACGCCGATGACCACGTCGGCGATGCGCAGGCCATGGGCCTCGCGGGGGAGCGGACGCTCTACGGCAATCGCGGCAGCATCGTCGACGCCGACGGCACGGTGCTGGCGAGCAGCACGCAGCTGTACGACGCGCAGATCGACCCGTTGCTGGCCACGAGCATGGAGCGGCTCTCGGACGACGGCAAGACGAAGGAGATCGTCCCGTTCGCGGACTTCGCGGGGGAGATCGCGCAGGTCACGGGCCAGGATCCGGCGGATCTGGAGAAGATCGTCTCCGACGCCCTCGCGGACAACCCCGAGTCGCGGTTCGCGTACATCAAGCGCGGCGTCAGCACCGCGCAGTACCGGGAGCTCGTCGAGCTCGGGCTGCCGTTCATCACCTTCGCGCCGCAGCCGTCCCGCGTGTATCCGAACGGCGCCGTGGGCGGGAACCTGCTGGGGTTCATGAGCAACGACGGCGAGGCGCTGGCCGGCTACGAGCTGCTCGGCGACGCGTGCCTGCAGGGCTCGAACGGGCGGGAGACCTATCAGCAGAGCCCCGACGGCGTGCGCATCCCCGGCACCGAGACGGTGGAGCCGGCGCAGGACGGCGGCACGCTGCAGATGACGATCGACGCGGACCTGGAGTGGTACCTCAGCGAGATGATCGCGGAGGAGACGCAGCGGATGGGCGCGCTCAGCGGCACCGTGACGGTGGTCGAGGTGGCCACGGGCAAGATCCGCGCCGCGGCGGAGTACCCGGCGCTCGATCCGAACGACGTCCTCGCGTCGGATCCCGCCGACCGCGGCTCGCGCATCTTCACGACGACGTTCGAGCCGGGGTCGACCTTCAAGCCGATCACCGCGTCGATGCTGCTGGACCAGGGGGCGGCCACGCCGATGTCGACCGTGCCGGCGGCCGGGCGCGAGACGTTCCCGAACGGCGCGGCGGTGGGAGACCCGTTCTCGCACGAGACGTACAACTACACGCTCGCCGGCGCGCTGATCGACTCGTCCAACGTGGCCATGTCGAAGTTCGGCGAGAAGCTGCCGGCGCAGGTGCGCCACGACTACCTTGAGAAGTTCGGGGTGGGGCAGCGCACGGCGATCGGCTTCCAGGGGGAGGAGCCGGGCGTTCTGCACCCCGCCGAGAACTGGGACAACCAGACGTACTACGCGACGAACTTCGGCCAGGGCTTCACGACCACCGTGCCGCAGGTGGCGAGCGCGTATCAGGCCATCGCGAACGGCGGCCTGCAGCAGCCCCTGAGCCTCGTCGAGTCGTGCACGAAGGCCGACGGCACGGTGGTCGAGCCGGAGCTGCCCGAGCCGAAGCAGGTCATCAGCGAGCAGGCCGCCGCCGAGACGGCGCTCATGATCGAGAACGTGGCGGCGCAGGGCAGCATCGCCGAGCAGATCGAGGTGCCGGGCTACCGCATCGCGGCCAAGACCGGCACCGCCCAGAAGCCGGCCGAGGGCGGCGGCTACAAGGCGGGCGTCTACTTCACGAGCATCGTCGGCTTCGCCCCGGCCGAGGACCCCGAGTACGTCGTCATGGTCACCCTCGACGAGCCCACTCAGGTAAGGTCGTCTGCGGCCACGGCCCCGGCGATGCAGAAGGCGATGACGCAGGTGCTGAAGCACTACCGCGTGATGCCCTCGACCGGGGAACCCCACCTCTTCCCGAAGTATTGATGCGCGCGCTCGCGCGGAGGTCCAGATGATCGCCCTGACCCTGGCAGAGGTCGCCGCCGCGGTGCGCGGCGACCTGCGGCCGCACGGCTCCGACACCCCCGACACCGTCGTCTCGGGAGGCGTCGACACCGACTCGCGCGCCATCCGCTCCGGCGGCGTGTTCGTCGCGAAGCCGGGCGAGGCGACCGACGGGCACCTGTTCGTCGGCAAGGCGATCGAGAACGGCGCGGCGCTCGCGATCGTGGAGCGGCCCGTCGACGAGCCCGTGTCGCAGATCGTCGTGGCCGACGCCGTCGCCGCGCTGGCCGAACTGGCCCGCGAGGTGGTGGCGCGCGTGCGCGCCGGCGGCCGCCTGCGGATCGTCGGGATCACGGGATCGAACGGCAAGACGACGACGAAGAACATGCTCGCGGCCATCCTGGGTCCCGAGGGCGAGACGGTCGCGCCCGTGGCATCGTTCAACAACGCCGTGGGCGCGCCGCTCACGATGCTGCGGGTCACGCACGACACGCGGTTCCTCGTCAGCGAGTTCGGTGCCGACGCGCCCGGGCAGATCGCGCGTCTGGCCGGCCTCGTCACGCCCGACATCGGCGTGGTCCTCATGGTCGGCATGGCGCATGCGGGCGGCTTCGGCGGCATCGAGGAGACGGTGAAGGCCAAGTCGGAGCTCGTGCGCGCCGTGCGTCCCGGCGGCCTGGCCGTGCTCAACGCCGACGACCCGCGTGTGGCCGGCATGGCGCCGATCGCCGCCGAGCGCGGCGTGGACGTGCGGTGGTTCGGCCGCGACGAGGCCGCCGAGGTGCGCGCCGGCGAGGTCACCGTCAGCGCGGCCGGCACGACGACGGAGGTCTCGATCGCCGGGCGCACGCTGCCGCTGCGCCTGCGGGTGCTCGGCGCCCATCACGTCGTGAACGCCCTCGCGGCGATCGCCGCGGCCACCGCGCTCGGCGTCGAGCCCGAGGACGCCGTCGCGCGGCTCGAGGAGCTCGAGCTCGCCGAGCGGTGGCGCATGCAGGTGCTGGGGAACGACCGCGTGCGGATCATCAACGACGCCTACAACGCCAGCCCCGACTCGTACCACGCGGCGCTGCGCACCCTCGCCCAGATCACGGGCCCCGACGAGCGCATGGTCGCCGTCCTGGGTGCGATGAGCGAGCTGGGCGAGTACGACAACGCCGAGCACGCGAAGGTCGCGCTCCTCGCGGTGCGGCTGCGGATCCCGCGCATCGTGGTCGTGGGCCGCGAGGCGCGCGGGCTCTACCTGTCCGTCATCGCCGAGGGCTCGTGGGACAGCGAGGCGGTGTTCTTCGAGACCGCCGACGAGGCGTACGACTACCTCGTGGGCGAGCTGCGCGACGGCGACCGCGTGCTCGTGAAGTCGTCGAACGCGGCGGGCCTGCGGTTCCTGGGGGATCGTCTGGGAGAATCCTTCTCGTGAGATCACTCCTGACGGCGGCCGCGATCTCGTTCGCGTTCACGCTCTTCCTCACGCCGGTCTTCCTGCGGTACTTCCGCAGGTGGGGGTGGGCGCAGGTGATCCGCACGCCCGACGACCCCCGCAACCCCAATCACGGCGCGAAGCGCGGCACGCCCACGATGGGCGGCGTGATCTTCATCGCCGGCACGATCCTGGGCTATCTCGTCGGCTGCTACGCCGGCAACAACCCGCCGACGCCCTCGGGCCTGCTCGTGATCTGGCTCATGCTCGGCTTCGGCGCGGTGGGCTTCATCGACGACTGGCTCAAGGTGCGCAAGCAGCACTTCGGCGGGCTCGGCAGCTGGCAGAAGATCGTGGGCCAGATCCTCGTGATCATCCCGTTCGCCGTCGCGGCGCAGGCATTCCCCGACGACTGGGGGCAGACCCCCGGTGGCTTCGGCGTGTCGTTCTTCCGCGAGCTGCCCTGGCTCTCGTTCGCGCTCGTGGCACCCGTGCTCGGCTGGCTGCTGTACCTCGCGTGGCTGGCGCTGCTGGGTGTCGGGTTCTCGAACGCCGTGAACCTCACCGACGGCCTCGACGGCCTCGCCGCCGGCATCGGCATCTTCGTGATGGGCGCCTACAGCCTCATCGCGTACTGGCAGTTCAACCAGGCGTGCACCGGCGAGGGCCTCGCGGCTGTCGACCAGTCGGCGTGCTACACGGTGCGCGACCCGCTCGATCTCGCGATCATCGCCGCCGCCGTCGTGGCGGGTCTCGTCGGCTACCTGTGGTGGAACGCGCCCAAGGCGCAGGTGTTCATGGGCGACGTGGGGTCGATGTCGATCGGCGGCGCCGTGATGGGCATGGCGGTGCTCACCCACACCGAGCTGCTCGGCATCCTCATCGCGGGCGGCTTCATGCTCGGCCCGGGCTCGGTGGTGCTGCAGCGCCTGTACTTCAAGGCGACGAAGGGCAAGCGGCTGTTCCTCATGAGCCCGCTGCACCACCACTTCGAGCTGCGGGGCTGGCTCGAGGTGACGATCGTCGTGCGGTTCTGGATCATCGGCGGCATCCTGGCCGTCATCGGGGTGGGTCTCATGTACGTCGAATGGCTGAGCCTCGTATGACCGCCGCCGATCGCCTTGCGTCGCTGACGAGCTGGCGCGCCGACTGGTCCGGCCTGCGCGTGGCCGTGCTGGGGCTCGCCGCCACCGGCTTCTCCGTGGCCGACACGCTCGCCGAGCTCGGCGCCGACGTGCTCGTCGTCAGCGAGAAGGCCGACGAGGAGTACGCGAGCCTCGTGCCCGTGATCGGCGCGCGCCTGCACCTCGGCCCGCTCGAGCCCGTGCCGGCCGAGCTGGAGCAGTTCGACCCCGAGGTCGTCGTCGCCTCGCCGGGGTTCCCGCCGTCGCATCCGGCGATCCGCTGGGCCCGCGAGCGGGGCGTGGCGCTGTGGGGCGACATCGAGCTGGCGTGGCGCGTGCGCGACAAGGTCGTGCGGTCCGACGGCACCCCCGCCGAGTGGGTCCTCGTCACGGGCACGAACGGCAAGACCACGACCACGCGCCTCGCGGCCACGATGATGAAGCAGGGCGGGCTGCGCGCCGCGCCCTGCGGCAACATCGGCGTGCCGATCCTCGATGCCGTGCGCGATCCGGCTGGCTTCGACGTGCTCGTCGTCGAGCTCTCCAGCCACCAGCTCTGGTACCTCGGCCTCAGCGCGCTCGAGGGCCAGCCGGTGCCGCACGCGAGCGTGTGCCTCAACCTGGCCGACGACCACCTGCAGTGGCACGGGTCCTTCGAGGCCTACCGCGACGCCAAGGCCGTGGTCTACCGCAACACCCGCGTCGCGTGCGTCTACAACAAGGCGGACGAGGCGACGCGGCGCATGGTCGAGGACGCCGACGTGGTCGACGGCGCCCGCGCGATCGGCTTCGACCTGGGCGTGCCCGGACCGAGCGACCTCGGCGTGGTCGACGGCATCGTCGTGGACCGCGCGTTCCTCGACGACCGCCGCAGCTCGGCGCTCGAGCTGACCACCGTGGCCGAGCTGGCCGAGCGCGACCTGGGTGCTCCGCACGTCGTGGCGAACATCCTCGCCGCTGCTGCGCTGGCGCGCTCGCTCGGCGTCGAGCCCGTCGCGATCCGCGACGCGCTGCGCGTGTTCCGCCTCGATCCGCACCGCATCGAGGTCGTCGCGCGCGCGGCGGGCATCACCTGGGTCGACGACTCGAAGGCCACCAACCCGCACGCCACCGCCTCGTCGCTCGCGGCGTTCCCCGGCGCGATCTGGATCGTCGGCGGCCAGCTGAAGGGCGTCGACATCGGCGAGCTCGTCGCGGCGCGCGGCCCCGAGAGCAAGGCGGCGATCGTCATCGGCACGGAGCGCTCCGAGGTGGTCGCGGCGTTCCGGCGACACGCGCCGGCGGTGCCGCTGTTCGAGGTGGATCACACCGAGACTGAGGATGTCATGACCAGGGCCGTCGAGCTGGCGGCGCAGGTCGCGCGGGACGGAGACGTGGTGCTGCTGGCACCGGCGGCCGCCTCATTCGACCAGTTCCGCGGCTACGACGACCGCGGGGACAGATTCGCACAGGCCGTCAGGGCACGGCTCGAGAGGGGGACGCGCGATGAGCACGACGACGCGTCCTCCGGCGGCCGCTGACGCGCGCGGGACGGACGAGCCCGGCCCGCGCCGCGGCCTGCTGGCGCGGGTCTCGCTCGGTCAGGCGTTCGCGGCGGCGCCCGTCGAGTTCCTGCTCATCTCGTCGACCGCGCTGATCCTCACGGGCTTCGGCGCCGTCATGGTGCTCTCGGCCACGTCGGCGACCTCCATCACGGCCGGCGGCGGGCCGTACGACGCCGCCATCCGCCACGGGCTGTTCGCGCTCGTGGGCGTCCCGCTGATGTTCATCGTCAGCCGGTTCCCCATCGCGTTCCTCAAGAGGATCTCGTGGTTCGCGCTCATCGCGGCGGTGCTGCTGCAGCTGCTCGTGTTCACCCCGCTCGGCTACGAGTCCGGCGGCAACCGCAACTGGATCGATGTCGCGGGCTTCACGCTGCAGCCCTCGGAGTTCCTCAAGCTCGCGCTCGCGCTCTGGGTGGGGTTCATCCTGTACCGCAAGCGGACCCTGCTGGCGAACTGGAAGCACGTGTTCATCCCGCTCGTGCCGGTGGCACTGCTCGCGATCGGCACGGTGCTGGCGGGCGAGGACCTCGGCACGGCCATGATCCTCGTGCTGCTCGTGCTGGGCGCGCTGTTCTTCTCGGGCGTCAAGCTGCGGATCTTCATCCTCCCCGTGCTCGTCGGCATCGTCGGTGTGTTCGCGCTGGCCGTGACGAGCCCCAACCGCATGGCGCGGATCATGAGCTTCCTCGACTCCGAGTGCGCCGACTACTACGACTCCTGCTATCAGCCGCTGCACGGCATCTGGGCGCTGGCCGAGGGCGGCGTCTTCGGGGTGGGCCTGGGCAACTCCAAGCAGAAGTACGAGTGGCTGCCGGCGGCGGCGAACGACTACATCTTCGCGATCGTGGGGGAGGAGCTCGGCCTCATCGGCTGCGCGGTCCTCCTCGCGCTGTTCGCCCTCTTCGCGTACGGTGCGTTCCGCATCATCCGGCGCACCGACGACCCGTTCGTGCGGGTCGTCGCGGGCGGCATCACGGTGTGGATCGTGGGTCAGGCCCTCATCAACATCGGCGTCGTGCTGCGCGTCTTCCCCGTGCTGGGCGTGCCGCTGCCGTTCCTCTCCTCCGGCGGCACGTCGCTCATCTCGGTCCTGCTCGCGTCGGGGGTGCTGCTCGCGCTCGCGCGGACGCTGCCGCCCGTGGCGGCCACGATGGCCGACGCCGCGCCGACGCCCCGCCGCCGCTGAGCGCGCCCGGCGCGGGCGGTCGGCGACCCGTCGCTCTGCGAGGATGGACGGGTGACGACCTACCTGCTCGCCGGCGGCGGCACCGCTGGCCACGTCAACCCGATGCTCGCCGTCGCCGACGGGCTGCGCGAGCGCTCCGCGGACGACGAGGTGCTCGTCCTGGGCACGCGTGAGGGGCTCGAGGCGCGGCTCGTGCCCGAGCGCGGCTACGAGCTCCTCGTCGTCGACAAGGTGCCGTTCCCGCGCCGTGCGAGCGGCGCCGCACTGCGCTTCCCCGCCCGCTTCGCGCGCGCGATCTCTCAGGTGCGCCGGCACATCCGCGCGCACGGCGTCGATGTCGTGCTGGGCGTGGGCGGCTATGCCTCGGCCCCCGCATACGTGGCGGCGCGGCGGGAGCGCGTGCCGTTCGTCGTGCACGAGGCCAACGCCCGCCCCGGCCTCGCGAACGTGCTCGGCGCCCGATGGGCGGCGGGCGTCGGCGTCGTCTTCGCGGGCACGCCGCTGCGAGGCGCCGAGGTGGTGGGCATGCCGCTGCGCCCCGAGATCGCTCGCCTCGATCGGGCCGCCCGCCGCGCCGAGGCACGGGAGTTCTTCGGGCTCGACGCCGACAGGCCGGTGCTGCTCGTCTTCGGCGGATCGCTGGGCGCGAAGCGGATCAACGACGCGATCGCGGGTTCCTGGCGCGACATCGTCGGCGCGGGCTGGCAGATCCTGCACGCCGCGGGGGAGCGCGCGGACGAGGTGGGCGCGGGCGGCGACGGCTACGTCGTCGTGCGCTACGTGGACCGCATGGAGCTGGCGTTCGCCGCGGCCGACGTCGTGCTCTCGCGCGCCGGCTCGTCGACCGTGAGCGAGATCAGCGCCCTCGGCATCCCTGCCGTGTACGTGCCGTACGCCGTGGGCAACGGCGAGCAGCGGCTCAACGCCGCGGGCGCCGTGCGGGCCGGCGCGGCGACCGTCGTCGACGACGCCGCGCTCACGCCCGACCGCGTCCGCTCCGAGCTCGTGCCGCTGCTGCGCGACGCCGACCGCCTCGCGTCGATGCGCGCGGCGGCGGAGGGATCGGGCACGCGCGAAGGCACCGAGAACGTCATCGCGATGCTGGACCGCGCGCTCGCCCGCTGACCTCGACGCGCGCGGTCGGCGTGCGGCCGGGCGACGCGCGTCGTGCCGCACGACGCGCATCGTGGGAGTCCGCCGCCTGTTCGGGCGCGCCGAGCGCGAGTGTCGGCGCGCGAACCTAGACTCGAAGGGCCATGATCAAGCCCGACCTCTCCGTGCCCATCCCGAGCCAGATCCGCGCCGTGCACTTCATCGGCATCGGCGGATCGGGCATCTCGGGGCTGGCCCGCATGTTCCTCGCCGCCGGCGTCCCCGTCTCGGGCTCGGACCGCTCCGAGAGCCAGAACACGCGCGACCTGGCGGAGCTGGGCGCCACCGTGCACATCGGCCACGACGCCGCGAACCTCGGCGACGTCGACACCGTCGTGTACACGGGCGCGATCTGGCCCGAGAACCCCGAGTACCTCGCGGCGAAGGAGCGCGGTCTCACGCTGCTGCACCGCTCGCAGGCGCTGAAGTACCTCATCGGAGGCCGCCGCCTCGTGTCGGTCGCCGGTGCGCACGGCAAGACCACCTCCACGGGCATGATCGTCACGGGCCTCGGCCGGCTGGGTGCCGATCCGAGCTTCGTCAACGGCGGCGTGATCCAGGACAGGGGCGCCTCGAGCGGCACCGGGTCCGACGACCTGTTCGTCATCGAGGCCGACGAGTCCGACGGCACGTTCCTGCTGTACGACACGTCGATCGCGCTCATCACGAACGTCGATGCCGATCACCTCGACCACTACGGCTCGCACGAGGCGTTCGACGACGCCTTCGTGCGCTTCGCCGACGGCGCGCGCGAGGCCGTCGTCATCTCGGCCGATGACGAGGGGGCGCGCCGCGTGAGCGAGCGCCTCACGCACGCGAACGTCATGACCTTCGGCGAATCGCATCGCGCCGACCTGCGCGTCGTCGACATCCGCACCGACGGGCCCGTCGCCTTCGCCCTCGAGCACGCGGGCGAGCGGGTCGAGGGGCGCCTGCAGGTGCCCGGCCGGCACAACGCCGTCAACGCGGCCGGCGCGGTCGCCGTGCTGCTGCAGCTCGGCTACGCTCTCGAGCCCGCCGTGCGCGCCGTCGAGGCGTTCGGGGGCACGGTGCGCCGGTTCGAGCTGCACGGCGCCGAGCGCGGCGTGAGCGTGTTCGACGACTACGCGCATCACCCGACCGAGGTCGCCGCCGCGCTGGCCGCCGCGCGCACCGTCGTCGGGGAAGGGCGGATCATCGCCCTGCACCAGCCGCACACCTACTCGCGCACGCAGCTGATGGCCGGCGAGTTCGCCAAGGTGCTCGAGGAGCTGGCCGACCACACCGTCGTGCTCGACGTGTACGGCGCCCGCGAGGATCCCATCCCCGGCGTCACGGGCGAGCTCGTGAGCGGCGCGTTCGACGATCCGTCGCGCGTGCGCTTCCTCGCCGACTGGCAGGAGGCGGCCGAGTACACGGCGGGCGTGGCGCGCGAGGGCGACTACGTCATCACCCTCGGCTGCGGCGACGTGTACCGGATCATCCCGCAGGTGCTCGGCGCCCTGCGCGAGGGCGCCGAGGGCTGACGGGGGCATGAAGCGGCCCGGCCCCCTTCCCGCAGCGCGGCCGACCCCGCCCGAGCCGCGCGAGCCCGAGCGGGAGCTCGCGCTCGCGCGCGACGACCACGACCACGCGGTGGACACCGCGCCGATCGCCGACGTCGTCGAGCTGCCGCCCCGTCGCCTCTTCGGCCGGCGGGCCGAGCGGCGGCGTGAGGGGCTCGACGACGGGCCCGACGGGCTCGACGCGACCGTCGATGCCGAGGAACCGGACCTCGACGGCACGCGCGGCGAGGAGCAGGCGACGGGATCCGTCGGCTGGCGAGAGCTCTGGCGCGCCTCCCGCGCCCGCCGCCGGGCGCTGCGCGCGGAGATCCGCCGCTTCACCGCCCGCACGCGCCGTCGCCGCTGGTACGCGATCGGCGCCGCGGCGGCCCTGCTGCTGCTGGTCGGCGGCAGCGTGGGCGCGGCGTACAGTCCGCTGTTCGCGGTGCGCGACGTCATCGTCGTCGGCTCGGAGACCCTCGACGAGGCCGCCGTCGAGGCGGCGCTCGCGACGCAGGTGGGCCGGCCCCTGCCGCTGGTGGACCACAGCGAGGTGAAGGCCGCGCTGCTCGGCTTCCCGCTCATCGAGACCTACGCGATCGAGGCGCGACCGCCGCACGAGCTCGTCATCCGGATCGTGGAGCGCACGCCCGTCGGCGTGATCCAGACGGACGCCGGCTTCACGCTCGTCGACGCCGCGGGCGTGGCGCTGTCGACCACCGCCGAGCCTCCCGCGGGTCAGCCCGTGATCTCCGTCGAGGCGGGTCCCGGCTCCGAGACCTTCGCCGCCGTCGGCCAGGTGCTGCGCTCGCTCCCGGCCGAGCTGCACGGGCAGGTGACCGCGGCCACGGCGAGCACGCCGCAGGATGTGCGGCTCACGCTCGGCGCCACCGGCACCGAGATCGTGTGGGGGACCGCCGACGAGTCGGCCATGAAGGCGCTCTCGCTGCAGAAGATGATGGCCGCGAAGCCGCCCGAGGGCGTCGCCCTGTACGACGTCTCCTCGCCCGAGGCCGTCGTCGTGAGGTAGCGGGGTGTGTTCTTTTCAGAAGCGTCTGCGCCGCTCGGGCACCCGCTGTGCGGGTGCCGCTCGCGTGCTCGCGCCGTCGCGTCCCGCGCCGGCGAGGCGGCGCT